>NZ_JASJFG010000964.1:0-6872 GCF_030065375.1 Microcystis sp. M49636_WE2
AGAGGCGAAACCATACTTTACTTTACAAACTTTGAGAATCTGCGTCCGATTTAGCTGTTGCGTTGAGCTAGAGCAGGTGGCACAGGCTCTAGGTCTTTTTGCCTGGAAGGAAGTTGAGTCGCTTCCTTTGTGCCTTATGTTCTTAAGATAACACCGTTGTCGGGACTCGATCGACCTTGTAATTAAAGTTTACATTTATTGATTTTTAGTAAAAATTGCTGTTACAAAACTATGGGAATTATGAATTATGAATTATGAATTATGAATTGGGAAGTGGGGGAATTATGAATTATGAATTATGAATTATGAATTGGGGAAGTGGGGGAAATGGGGGAATTATGAATTGGGGAAGTGGGGGAAATGGGGAAGCTGTCTCATCACCCTATCTCCTGACTCCTATCTCCTGACTCCTATCTCCTGACTCCTGATTAGGGACTGAATCTCCTCTTTGTAGGCAAAAGGAGCGCGACTGAGAGCCTCTTGAAAGAGGGGTTGAGCCTCTTGATTTTTGCCCTGTTCTTTTAGTACGATCGCAGCCGCTAAAATCGGTCGGAAATCGTTAACATCCATCTGTTGAGCTTGTTTATAGGCGTTTAAAGCTTCTGGATAATTTTGCTGCTCGAAATAGATTTTGCCTAAAAGTAACTGAACGGAAACGATATCGATTAAACTAGCCGAATTATTGGGATCGGAACCAGCTTTTAAAGCGCGATCGATCGTGTCTTTGACCAGACTAATCGCCTCGATAGAGCGGTTTTGGCTGAGAAATAAATTAGTTAATCCAGTTAAGGCCCGCAGATCTTGGGGTTGGGAGGCCAAAAGGGCGCGATAACTGCCTGTGGCTCCTGCATAATCCTCTATTTGCTGTTTCGCTTCCGCCAAAAGTAGTAGATAATCGGATTGTTGGGGGTTAAGTTGCGCTAATTTTTCTAAAGGTTCGATCGCTTGCTTTAAATCGCCCTGCTGTAAGCGAGTATCTAATAATCCCCGCAAAGCCGTCTGATTATCGGGTTCACGCTCTAAAACCATCTGATAACCCAGTGCTTGACTGGCTAATTCCTCTTGTTTCACTGCGGACAGATGACTCTGTCCCGAGGAGTGCCGACTCTGGAGAACAGAAGTCAATAGTGGCATAGTCGAGAAAGACAGCAAAGCAAATAACATCAGGACGAGACCGATGGACAGCCAACGACGGTTAGAGAGAGAAGCTTTCATAGACTGGGGTGCGAGGGGACAGACAAGAAAATGTTATAGAAGTCTGGAGATTTGATTAGGGGATCAATCGAATTCTCCGCTCTTTATTGAGTACAATGGGCAAACGGTCAAGACTCAAAAGGGTTTTGACGAGGTTGACAGTCAAAAGATCATGGTTCTTAATATACTAGATGCCAGTAGAGTCGCCCTAGAGGGTTATTGTAACCCCCCATATCGCGCTTTTGACTTGCTTGATTACTAATTTACTGTGTGTCTCCGCCGCTAGGAGTGTGATATGAATCGTCCTGGGAATCGGTTTACCGAATCACCGAAAACCCCCCCGACTCCTGAAGTGGAAATTCAGGAAGTCTCCGTTGAATCCCCCAATACCGAGGCTGATTTAGCCGTAGAGTCAGCCACCCCCGAAGAAGTCAAACGTCAACAACCGATCCCCCCTCCCAGTCATCTGCGGCAGTATCGGGCGATCGGTCTCGTCTATGGTCATTATCAGCGATCGGAGGAACAATTAACTAAAGGCAATATTTTAACTGCCGATGGTACTCTGATCGATTCTGTGATTCTCGGCCGGGTGATCAGTTTGGTTAAAAATCATCTCGATCTGGAAAAACCCCATCTTTGGGTGGTTTACCCGCGTACCCGTCAGGAAAATGATGCCCTTCATGTTCAGATTGTCGGTGTTTGGGAACCAGAAACCCTGAAAAAAGAGGATGATCAAGAGATAGAGCCACTCCTCGCTTCTACCCCGGGTTATTTTTCGATTCGAGGTGAAGTCATCTTTACTGAACGGGAAAATCAAGCGGTAGTGGTCAAAATCCGACAAATGCCCAAAACCGAAGCGGACAAACCCAAGTTTTTTAAACTAAAATTGCGCGGCACTTTGCCAGGTAAACCGGTCAGTCGTTTTTGGGATTTTCAGGTGCAACTTAAAGGGGATGCCTTAACTATTTTGGAAGGTTTGGACCTCGGTTTTGCCAGCAAGAAAAAACCCATGGGTAAGGGTGGTTTTAAAAAGCCTTTTGATAAAAATCGTCATCCCTCGGCCGATAGATATTCTCGACCGGAAGGGGAAGGAGAAAAGCGACCTTTTACCCCAGGACAATCCCCTATCCCTCGGCCTTCCCGCCCCAAACCCCTATCGGAAAACTAATTTTTTTCTAGGATGGGTGCAGAACCCATCCCTAGGTTTACAGGTTTTTTTCAGGAGTTAGTTGCTCCTTAGTATCTGGGAATACGAGCGCGGATTCTATAACTATAACCTGTTCCCAAAATCTCGGTGATAAAAACTGCTAACTGAGTGCCTAAAATCGCTTCATCGGCAGAACTAAAAGATTTATAATCTTCTATTAACCATTCTTGACCACCATTAACTAGAGTACATCTAAATGTACCAAGAGCTTCGGCGATTTCTGTATGTTCTGTATAGTTTCTCGTTTTTACTTCCCCCGCACTATCTGCCCTCAAACATAATTGATTAAGTTCTGAATGAAATTTGGCAGGAATTTTGTCTAAATCACCCCCTTTAGTCACCCAATGCACAAAAAGATGAAAAGACCAAGGAAGATTGAGATAAACTAGATAACATAAAACCAGAATGATTGTTAAATATAAGGAGGAAGTCAGGAATTTATCATATTTCCTTTTTCGGGATCGATTTAGACGTTTGGCTAGATCTACCTTTGATTTTTTCATAAATTTTAATGGGACAAAAGTAATTCGTAAAAAGTAAGATGTATAAAAAAATTCTGCGTTTTGCTCCGATTATCCTGTCCTTGAGTTTATTTATTCTAGCGGTCTGGGCAATTAGTCAAGAATTTAAACACTACACTTTTGCCCAACTGTTGGCTAGTTTGGATCATATTACCACAAGTCATAAACTAGAAGCTATTTTTTGGATGGCCTTGGGTTATTTGTCGATGACGGGTTATGATCGCCTAGGTTTTTATTATATTAATCATCCCTTAGCTTTAGGCACTATTATCCGTACTGCTTTTATCAGTTATGCTCTTGGTAATACCATTGGTTTAACCTTATTTTCTGGAACTGCGATCCGTTATCGTTTCTATACTCCTGCGGGGGTGGGGGTGGTGGATATTGCCAAAGTCATCACTTTTACCCATTTAAGCTTTTGGTTAGGAATGTTAGGGATTGGTGGTGTAAGTTTCCTCCTCGATCCCCAACGGATTCCTCAACTTTTAAAATTACCTTTTTTAACTACCAAACCTTTAGGAGTAATTTTTTTATTGCTGGTTACGGGATATTTTTTCTTGACTCTCACCTATAAAAAACCGATAAAAATCGGCAAAGAAAATATCTATTTACCCTCTTGGACTCTTTCCCTGGCTTTGATTTTGTTGACTTTTATTGATTGGATATTAGCCGCTAGAGTTCTATATCTTCTACTCCCAGACAACTATAATACTTCGTTTTTAGGATTTTTCGGTCTCTACGTATTTGCCATGACGGCAGGGGTATTAAGCAATGTGCCGGGGGGAGTAGGTGTTTTTGAGTTTATCATGCTGAGATTACGTCCCGAATATGTATCTAATGCCGAGCTTTTAGGTTCTTTAATCGCCTATCGAGCTATTTATTATTTGCTGCCTTTAATTGTCGCTTTTGTCTGGTTGTTGGGTTACGAAGCTCGCAGAAAATAAAGCCCGCCAATTAGCTTAAACGGACAAAAAAAGTCCCCATACCGTCATAGCTGGGGAGCATCAATCTAGTAGGCTAAAGTTTCTAAAGTTTCGCGTAGATAGGAACAAATGCGAGCATCAGCATCGTCTCTATTTTTACCTGATTCTAGTTGTTCTTGCTGCCAACGCCGAAAACCCGAACTAGCGGCGATGGCTTGTTTTAAATGCTCCCAAGTGTGATGCTCTTTGTGAAATGGGGTGTCAGAAAATGTGGTGGAGTTGCCCATCTTTACCTCTGGTGGTAGGGTTGCACCTTTTAACATAACTTAAAAATCGCTGAAAATTCTGATAACTGGGACACAATTAGCCAGAAAAAGGTGTTGCCTAGGGGGAAAGCTTCGGGGATGCCAACACCTTTTTTGAGGGAATCTAGCGGATTTTTAGGAGATTTTGCTGGTTTCTGCCGCTTCTTCTGCCTCCACTGCCGCATTTAAAGCGACGGGGGGAATGGGGATAGAAAATACCGCCGGCAGGTTAGCGGTGGCATCTTCGGGAGGCTGCCCGGAGTGAAAACGACGGTAGGTTAAAACACCAGCTACGGTGATTGCTCCCGTAGCACCGGCAACCCCTAAAATAAGTTTGTTAGCATCCACAGGGAGGGTGTGATTGCTGCCAAAAATGCTTTTACCTTTAGCGAAAGGACAAGCGGAGGCGCTGCCAGCATCAAGAGTACCTAAAACAATGCCACTGACGAGGGTAGCACTAACGGCGATGGAGGTGAAAAAAGTTTTCTTCATAATTGCCTTGGGGATAGGTTGTCAATAGCGATTATCCTTGCATTATAGATATCTAAATCACAATTGTCTATTTTATTTCTGTTGGTGACATTGAAATAATTTTGTTTAAGAATAATGAATTATCAATATCGTGTCGGGGGTAGTCTTGCCTATAACCATCCTACCTATATCGAGAGAAATGCCGATCAAGAACTGTTAACGGCGTTAAAAAATGGTCAATTTTGCTACATTTTTAACTGTCGTCAGATGGGCAAATCCAGTTTAAGGGTACGAGT
This sequence comes from Microcystis sp. M49636_WE2, assembly GCF_030065375.1. NCBI lineage: Bacteria > Bacillati > Cyanobacteriota > Cyanophyceae > Chroococcales > Microcystaceae > Microcystis > Microcystis sp. M49636_WE2. Next base: position 4,918 of record NZ_JASJFG010000964.1, read on the forward strand.
GACCCATATTTTACAGCAATTGGGCATGGATTGCGCGTCCGTAGATATAACCAGTATTGGTAGCAATGATAATTTATCCCAATGGTATAACGGGGTGATTACCCGTTTGTTTTTAGGATTTAATCTGACGGGAAAAATTAATCTTAAATCCTGGTTGCGCGAGCGAGAGGATTTACCTCCCGTGCAGCGTTTGGGACAATTTATTGAGGAAGTTTTATTAGTTTATTGTCGGGGAGAAAAAATATATATTTTTATTGACGAGATTGATAAAATTCTCAGTTTACAGTTTTCTCTAGATGACTTTTTTTCCCTGATTCGTTATTGTTATAACCAAAGAGCGGAAAATTCCCAGTATGAAAGAATTACTTTTGCTTTATTCGGTGTTGCTACCCCAGCAGATTTAATTCGCGAAAAGACCCAAACATCTTTTAATATCGGCCAGGCGATCGAATTAACGGGATTTAATCTGGCAGAAATTGCTCCTTTAGCCGCGGGATTATCCAGTCAAAGTAATTATCAACCCGACTGGTTAGAAAAAGTTATTTTTTGGACGGGAGGACAGCCATTTTTAACCCAGAAAATCTGTCAGCTATTGCGGGAAACTAATTTAGATATTGAGACGCTGATCAAAGAGAGAGTTATTAATAATTGGGAATCTCATGATGAACCAGTTCATCTGCGAACTATTGCTGATCGCTTGTTAAGAAATCAAGACAAAGCGGGTCGTTTGTTAAGCATCTATCAACAAATTTTAGAAAAGGGTGCAATCGCGTATGATGATAGTCCAGAACAAGGGGAATTAAGGTTATCGGGGTTAGTAGTAAAAAAGGATAATAAGTTAGTAGTTTATAATCCTATTTATCGAGAAATATTTAATCTTAATTGGGTGGAAAAACAATTAGAGCAATTGCGTCCCTACTCAGAAGCACTTGCCGCCTGGCAACAGTCTAATTATACCGATGAATCGCGGCTTTTACGCGGAAAAGCTTTAAATAATGCCCTCGATTGGTCTCAGGGTAAAAGCTTAAGTAATCTTGATTATCAGTTTTTAACTGCTAGTCAAAATCTCGACAAAAGAGAGGCAGAAATTAGCCTAGAAACTCAGAAGCAAGCTAATAAAATTTTAGCAATCGCTCACAAAAAAGCTACGAAAAGAATTCAAATTGGCTCGGTAATTTTAATTGCTTCTCTCCTGGGTTCTTTCTTCGCTTTTATTCAGGTAAAACAAGCGTGGCAGCAAGTAGAAAGCGCTAAATTAGGTATTCAACTACAGCGCAATGGTGACAGTTATTGGCAACAATTTCAATTTGAAGAACTAGAATCTTTAATTGCGGCTATGCAAGCAGTAAATAGTTTAAAAAACATCGTTACTGATGACCAAACCCTGGGTAAATATCCTGCTACCAGTCCAATTATTACCCTACAACAAATTTTAGATCGCATTCAAGAAAAAAACCAACTGCAAGGACACTGGGGAACTATTTATAGTGTTAGTATTAGTCCCGATGGTCAAAAAATCGCCACTGCTTCCCAAGATGGGACGGTAAAAATTTGGAATCAAAAAGGTGATAATATTCAAACTTTGACAGGTCATCAAGGAGCAGTTTATAGTGTTAGTTTTAGTCCCGATGGTCAAAAAATCGCCACTGCTTCCGAAGATAAAACCGCCAAAATTTGGAACTTGCAAGGACAAAATTTAGTCACCTATCCTGACCATCAAGAATCAGTTTATAGTGTTAGTTTTAGTCCCGATGGTCAAAAAATTGTGACTACTTCCAGGGATAAAACCGCTAGATTATGGAATTTATCAGGTGAAACTTTACAGGTATTTAAGGGACATAAAAGATCGATAGATGCAGCTAGTTTTAGTCCCGATGGTCAAAAAATTGCCACCGCTTCCCGGGATGGTACGATTAAAATCTGGGATTTATCAGGTAAAATTATCTTGAGTTTAG
>NZ_JASJFG010000065.1:0-6692 GCF_030065375.1 Microcystis sp. M49636_WE2
ATAATTCAGTTATCAGTTATCAGTTATCAGTTATCAGTTATCAGTTATCAGTTATCAGTTATCAGTTATCAGTTATCAGTTATCAGTTATCAGTTATCAGTTATCAGTTATCAGTTATCGGTTATCAGTTATCAGTTATCAGATTTGAGTTTTCAGTTCACTGATTACTGTTCACTGAAAACACTTCCTAATTCATAATTCATAATTCCTAATTCATAATTCATAATTCATAATTCATAATTCATAATTTATAATTCCCCACTGATAAATGAAATGGCCGATTCTGAACTACAGCAACAAGTCCAAAGATTACATCGACTGACAGTATGGGGTCGTTGGTTATTCGTGTTGGGTTGTTGGTTAGGGATTGGTTCGGCGAGTTTATGGGTTTTATGGGATGATATAGCCTTAATGCGGCAATATTTTACTTGGACAGCCCTAAGATACGCTTTAGCTTTCAATTACTGGCCTTCTATCGGTCTAGCCTTTTGTCTTGCCATTACAGGAGCAGTGTTAGTCTGGCAAAGTCGCAACATTATTTTAGGACTTTCCCCCAGAGAAAAACTGCGCTTAGAGCAACGGGTGCGGAAAATTCGGGACGAAGGGTCGCGTCATCCCCTCTGGCGCTGGATCTTAAAAAGCAGGGAAAAAGACTTACAATGATAAAGCTTTGCTGAAAGCTGACGGCTAGAACCCCCACTAGATATAATTCTTTACGCAACAACTATTGACTTTTGAATCCACTTATGACCGTGACTCCCCAAGCTCCTCCGAAAACTCGCCGCGTGGTTTTTCCCTTCACCGCTATTGTCGGCCAGGAAGAAATGAAATTATCCCTAATGCTCAACGTCATCGACCCCAAAATTGGCGGGGTGATGATTATGGGGGATCGAGGTACGGGAAAATCGACCACAATTAGGGCTTTAGCCGACCTTTTACCAGAAATTGACGTAGTTGCTAACGATCCCTTTAATTCTGACCCCAATGATCCCGATTTAATGAGCGATGAGGTGCGGCAAAGGGTGGACGAGGCCATCCCCTTGACCATTGCCAAGAAAAAAGTCACTATGGTAGATCTGCCCCTCGGTGCGACGGAGGATCGGGTCTGTGGCACGATTGACATCGAAAAAGCCCTGTCAGAAGGGGTAAAAGCTTTTGAACCAGGATTGCTGGCCAAAGCTAACCGCGGCATTCTCTATGTGGATGAAGTCAATTTACTTGACGATCACCTCGTCGATGTGCTATTGGATTCGGCCGCTAGTGGTTGGAATACGGTGGAACGGGAAGGAATTTCCATCCGTCACCCGGCCCGGTTTGTTTTGGTGGGATCGGGCAACCCAGAAGAGGGAGAATTGCGCCCACAACTGCTCGATCGCTTTGGAATGCACGCCGAGATTCACACCGTCAAAGAACCACCTCTACGGGTCAAAATCGTGGAACAGCGTGCGGAATTTGATGGCAATCCCCTCTCGTTTTTAGAGAAATATAACTTAGAACAGGAAGAACTGCAAAGAAAGCTAGTGGAGGCCCAAAATCTTTTGCCTTCCGTTGAGCTTGATTATGATCTGCGGGTGAAAATTTCCGAGGTTTGTTCCGAGTTGGACGTGGATGGATTGCGCGGCGATATCGTTACCAATCGCGCCGCTAAAGCTCTGGCCGCTTTAGAAGGACGGACAACTGTGACGGTAGATGATATCCGTCGGGTAATTGTTCTCTGTTTACGTCACCGTTTGCGGAAAGATCCCTTAGAATCGATCGATTCTGGTTATAAAGTCTTGAAAGCTTTTAATCGCGTCTTTGGATTAGAAGAAAATTCCTAAACCCCACTTCACCCTCTCCCCGAAGAGAGGGTTTTTGACTGGATTTAGAGATGAAGGCCAAAAAGGGCTAGATGTGGCCAAATAAGCTAGAATTTTATCGATCGCTGTTATTCTCTGGGGGAATGTCCATGTGGGTTGAAAGTATAAAACTCGAAAACATTAAATGCTTCCAGAATCAAGAGATTAAATTTATTAGTAATCCCAATAATCAACGTCATTGGCGCACTAAACCTTATCATTGGATCACTTTATTGGGAGAAAATGGAGTAGGAAAAAGCACGATTTTACAGGCTTTGGCTTTACTGCTCGCTGGACCAGAAGCAGCCAAAGAATTATTACCACGTCCGACTGGTTGGATATGTAATCCCAAGACACCGGGTAAATTAACCGCAGTGCTTCATCAAGAAGATGGGGATGCGGGAAAATTTGGTACGGATAAAACTCGAAAAACTTTTGCTTATTCCTATTTTGTTACAGGCAAGGAAAGGTTAGAGTTAGGAGGCAGTAAGGACAAACAAACCTATACAGAACCAGCATTAATCGAAGAAAATACTAAAATTTTAAGTTGGTTGCGAGCCAATGCTTTTGCCTCCGATAATCATGGTTGGTTTGCCGTCGGTTATGGAGCTTTCCGTCGTTTGACACGAGTGAGTCAAGTGATCATTCCTAGTCTTGAACCTCCGAAACGCTCTAGCAACTTTTTCAGCCAATTTAATGAGGATACATCTTTAAGTTCTTTTGAGAGATGGATGGTGTATTTAGATTATCGAATAGCCAAAAATCCTGAAGATAGTCAAGCCAAACAAATGAAAAAAATCGGCGAAGAAGCAATTACTAAACTGTTACCCGGTAATGTAGAAATTGCTGAAGTAACTGCCGATGCCTTGATTCAGTTTCTAGTTAACGGTCAAAAAGTTCCAACCATTAGTTTATCCGATGGTTTTCGGAGTATGATTGCTTTAGCTGGGGATTTAATTTGGCGATTATTACAATCCTTCCCCAATCTAGATGACCCCACAAAGGCTTCTGGAGTCGTCTTAATCGATGAGTTAGATATTCATTTACATCCTTCTTGGCAAAGGGAAATTGCTGGATGGTTACAGGAAGTTTTTCCCAACCTTCAATTCTTTGTCGCTACTCATAGTCCTTTAATCGCTGCCGGTGCGGGGGAAAAGTCTTTAACCCTACGAATCGATCTGGTAGCGGGTGAATCAGAGATTGTAGAAATTCCTTATTTAGAATTAGCGGCTAATGTTGATCGTACTTTAACAAGTGCTGCTTTTGGTTTGAAATCAACCTTTCCCACTGAGACAGAAAATAAAATTAAGCGTTACCACCAACTAAATCGTAAAAATAAAAATCTGGCAGCAGAAGAAAAGCAAGAATATGAACAACTGTCATTATTTGTTCAAGACGTTAAACCCTTTGGCGAAATTAGTCAACCTAATAGTTTAGAATCCCGAATTGATGCCTTACTAGAGGAGCGTTTGTCTTGATTCCTGTCACCAGAATATCAGAGCCACCCGTATTAGCTAAAAATGCCGCTCGTTGGCTAGAGGCTTTAGAATCAATAAAATCAAACAACAAGGCAACTAAAGCTCAAATTAACCAAGCACAAAATAAATACAGTCATCCGCAAGTTAAAGACGCATTAGTTAAAATGTTTAATGGGAAATGCGCTTACTGTGAAAGTAAGATTACAGTGGTAACTTACGGAGCGATCGAACATTTTTATCCAAAAAGCCAGTATCCTGATCTGACTTTTACTTGGGAGAATTTACTGCTTTCTTGTGATAAATGTAATGATGCCAATCACAAAGGCACAAATTTTCCTCTCGATGATATCACAGGAAATCCTCTGTTAATAGACCCCACGGATGGAGTAACCGATCCGAATACACATCTTGAATTTGTTTGGGATGAAATGGCAAAATTGGCCAGTGTTTATGGTCGGGATCGACGTGGTCAAATTGTTGAAGATTTGTTCGATCTCAATGGTATGCGTGGACGAAAAGAATTAATTAACTATCGTAGTCAATATATTAAAAGGTTGTTAGCATTATTACGTTTAGCAAAACAAGGAGACTCGGAGGCTTTATCTTTACTGCAAGAAGCTTGTCAATCGGGAGCGGAATATTATGCTTTTGCTAGTATTTATATACTGCCTCATTTGCCTCCCTAAAATCAGGGGTAATTATTATCTACAGTCTGAAAAACAAAATTTCTCGCTTATTATTCTCACCCTACTTGATATTTATGTCTCGTCCTGTTGTTTATTTTGCCGTTACTAATCATGGTTTTGGCCATGCTGTCCGCAGTGCTTCGGTAGTAGCTAATATTATTGAACTTAATCCCGAAATTTTGCCGATATTAGTCACCACGGCCCCGCGCTGGTTATTAGATTCCTATATATCCGGAGAATATATTCAAAGACCCCGGGGGTTTGATGTGGGGGTAATCCAATCGGATAGTTTAACGATGGATAAATTAGCTACCAAAGAAAAACTAGAACAAATAATTGCTCAATCAAGGGCAATTATTGCCAGTGAAGTTAATTTTATTAAAACTAATCGTGTGGGTTTAGTTGTGGCCGATTTACCGCCTTTAGCGGCACTAATTGCCAAAAGTGCGGGGCTTCCTTGTTGGATGATTGGTAACTTTGGCTGGGATTTTATCTATCGTGATTGGGGTGAAGAATTCGCCAGTATTAGTGATTGGATCAGTCGTTGTTATAATCAATGTGATCGCTTGTTTAAACTGCCTTTAGCAGAAGCAATGACAGCATTTCCTCACATTACAGAAGCAAATTTAACCGGGGGGACACCCCGCTACAGTGAAGAACAATTGCGACAGGAATTTAAGCTAAATGCCCCTAAAGAAAAAACTATTTTATTGAGTTTTGGGGGGTTAGGATTAGAAGCAATTCCATATAATAACCTCGCCAGTTTTCCCGATTGGCAATTTATCACTTTTGAAAAAAACGCGCCCGAATTGCCCAATTTAATCCGCCTACAGGATAAACCAGAGCGGAGCTATCGTCCCGTGGATTTTATGCCCCTATGCGATCGAATTATTTCCAAACCAGGATATAGTACCTTTGCCGAGGCTTTAAAATTAGAGGTTCCGATTGTTTCCCTGATGCGAGAAGGTTTCGCCGAATCAGCGATTTTATTGGCCGGAATTCAAGATTATAGTTATCATCAAATTATTAGCAGTGAAGAATTTTTTCAAGGTAATTGGGACTTTTTACGCCAAGCTCCCCAACCGCCCAGATTAAAGGTTAAACTGGCTAAAGATGGTGCAGAATCGATAGCGAGAGCTATCGTAGAATACTTTGAGAGGCAATAACCCTCCAGGGTAAAGTTGACGGCCAACCTGAACATAGAACTAGGGAGACAGAAACAAGATCGGGCAGCAAGCCGATACTTGTTACAATAGTTTACAAATCACCCTGCCCCGTCACCGAACTATGTCCGAACAGATGATCTCCCCAGAGACGCAAAACCCAGAAGCGATTACCGTTGAAGTGCAGCCCGTGCATATTCCCGAAGAGCATCGGGAAGATATCGGCCCCATGGATGACAACGTAGCCGAGAGTTGGCGCTACAATCCCCAAGTTATTAACGACTATTACCGTGGGCGACCTCTAGACGTTGTGGGGAGATTAATCGAAATTGCCCTGCCGGTTTTATCTTTTGTCATCGGTATCTGGTGGGATAAACTGCGGGGAAAATCGCCAAAAAATGAAATTAGACGGGCCGTACAATTGCGGGAAATGTTGACCAAATTGGGACCGACCTATATTAAAATCGGTCAAGCTCTCTCTACCCGGCCTGATTTAGTACCACCTTTATATTTAGAAGAATTAACCACTCTACAGGATCAAATACCCTCTTTTCCTAACGAAATTGCCTATCGTTTTATCGAGGAAGAATTAGGTTATTCTCCCGAGGAAATTTACGCAGAATTATCCCCCAATCCCATAGCGGCCGCTTCCCTAGGACAAGTTTACAAAGGTAAATTAAAAACCGGAGAGAAAGTCGCCGTTAAAGTACAGCGTCCCGATTTGATTCGCTGTATAACTTTAGATGTGTATATCATGCGTAGTTTGGCGACTTGGGTGAAAGGTAATATTAAAAGACTTCGCTCCGATTTAGTGGCAATTACCGACGAATTAGCCGCTCGTATTTTTGAAGAAATTAATTATCTTCACGAGGGACAAAACGCCGAAAAATTCGCTCAACTTTATGGTCACATTGCCGAAATTTACATCCCCAAAATCTACTGGAAATATACTGGGCGACGGGTTTTAACCATGGAGTGGGTGGACGGCACAAAATTAACTAATATCAAAGAAATTCAAGCTCAGGGTATTGATGCCACCCACTTAGTTAATGTGGGGGTGCAGTGTTCTTTGCGTCAATTACTTGAACACGGATTTTTCCATGCAGATCCCCATCCGGGTAATTTATTAGCGACTCCCGACGGTAAATTAGCTTATCTTGATTTCGGCATGATGAGCAATATTGAACCCTATCAACGCTACGGTTTAATCGAAGCGGTGGTGCATTTAGTCAACCGGGATTTTGAGTCTTTGGCCAAGGATTACGTTAAGTTAGACTTCCTGTCACCAACTACCAATTTAGAGCCAATTGTTCCCGCTTTTTCGGAAGTTTTCGGTAATGCTTTGGGCGCGAGTGTGGCAGAATTAAACTTTAAAAGTATCACCGATAAAATGTCGGCGATGATGTATGAGTTTCCCTTTCGAGTTCCTGCCTATTATGCCCTGATTATTCGCTCGATGGTGACTTTAGAGGGAATAGCGATTGGCATCGATCCTAATTTTAAGGTACTGAGTAAAGCCTATCCTTA
>NZ_JASJFG010000233.1:0-10568 GCF_030065375.1 Microcystis sp. M49636_WE2
GTTGAGCCTGTCAAAGCACAAAAATCTTTAGGTTATAAAAATACTATTCAATTTCAAGATGTGTCAGCCTACACAATTAGCAACGGACAAACTCAAAGTATCTTAGATACAGAGGTGAACTTGATTGGTATCAATAACCTCGATGCTGTCTCCGATGAACTTAGTCAAGAGTTTGAAGAAATTTTAGAAAGAAAGGCTCAACAATAATGGATATTAGTCACTGTTCTGAATGCAATAATAATAAAATAGTCAAAGTTAAGGAAAATGGGAAAGAATTCATCGTCAATAATAATAGTCAGAAATTAATTACTAAGATAAAAATAGATAATTGTTTAATCATCGAGGGGAAAAGATGCGACTGGCTTTTAGAAATTGATGATCCCTGTAGCTTGGCTCTTTATATTGAACTCAAGGGTAAAAATATTGAACAAGCTTATGATCAATTATTGTCAACTCTAAATCATTCTTACTTACAAGAAAGACATAAAAAATCTAAAAAAGAATGCTATATTGTCGCTTCTAGAGTACCAAAAGCTGGAACCAATGTTCAGGTTTATCAAGCGAGATTAAAACAAGCTCATCCCGAAGTTAGTTTAAAAGTCAGGTCGATGAAAGCTGAAATCACTATTTAGGTTTTTCCCTCAGAAAAAAGCTGAACTAATTATTCCTGTCCCGATTGACAAAATCCCTGTAAATATATTGCTGGAGTTTATTACTTCGTTGCTTTCCAATTAAATATGGAAGAAATGTATCAACGAGTACGCAATAAAAATGCTGGTATGTTATAATTAGGTGGGTGTTAAAAATTGTCAGACACCCTTCTTATTAAGAAAAAATTAAGGCTAGATTAAGGGGAAATCGGCACCCCCCTTATCAAGGGGGGCAGGGGGGATCAGAAGTCTGAAAAAGCATTCTATTTTTTAAGACAAGCAGAATCTATGAACCAAGAATCTCTCAGCTTTGTCCATGGGAATGTCAAGTCAGCCGATCGCTTTTTAGTGTGTGGATTGGGTAGTCTCGGACAACACTGCGTCAAGTCTTTAAAAGAGTTTGGGGTTAGCGTTGTCGGTATCGAACTAATACAGCCTCCCAGTTGGGAAATTAATGATTTTCCCGATTTATTAGAGGAAATAATTATCGGTGATTGTCGTCAAAAAAACATTTTAGCAAGAGCGGGAATCGATCGCTGTCGGGCTGCTTTAATTGTCACCAGTGATGAGCGAATTAATGCCACCACTGCCCTAATTATTCGGCAATTAAATCCCCTTACTCGCTTAGTGGTGCGTTCTTCTAAAGATAATCTCAATCAGCTACTCAAGGAACGTTTAGGCAATTTTATCGCCTATGAACCCACCCAACTACCCGCCAATGCCTTTGCTTTAGCCACATTAGGCACAGAAACCCTCGGTTTTTTGCATCTCGACGGTCAGAAATTGCGGATTATCCAGAGACAAATTAGCCCCGAAGATGGTTTACTCGATCGCTTTTTAGGTGATTTAAATACCCCCACCCGTCGTCTGTTAGCACACACAGCCCCCGATGAACCTTTAAGGGCCGGATTTTATCAATGGTCCCCCACCACCACTATCGGGGCAGGTGATACCATTACCACCATCGAAACTACCTATCAAAACATCGATGCTGTCCGCCAGAAACCGTCAAATTCTCCCCAGAAGTTGCGGGATTTTTGGCAGAAATTGCTCAAAGAAATCCAACAATTCTGGCAATTGAGTTTTCAGCAGCAAATTCACCAGGTGGCTTTCCTGTCAGTATTTATCATTATCCTCCTAGTAATTATCGGGACTTTTCTTTTCCATCTCTACGCCCCGAGAGCTTCCTTTATTTCCTCTCTTTCAGGAACAGCGATCCTTTTATTAGGTGGTTACGGCGATGTTTTCGGTGGCTCTAACCCCGAAGATTTAAATGCGGTTCCCTGGTGGATGCAGCTATTTAGTCTCTTTTTAACCTTAGCTGGAACCGCTTTTATCGGGGTTCTCTATGCCATTTTGACAGAAACTTTATTATCATCAAAATTTAAATTTATCCCCAACCGTCCCCCAGTTCCCCAACAGAATCATATCGTTATTGTGGGCTTAGGTCGAGTCGGCAAAGAAGTGGCTAATTTATTACTAGAAATGCAACAGGCGATCGTCGGGGTCAGCTTAAATAGAGATTTTGATGCGACTATCCTGCCAAAAATGCCCCTGATGACGGGAAATATCGAAGAATCTTTAAAAAATGTCAATTTAGATAGGGCTAAAAGTATAGCGATTGTTACCGATGACGAAATCCTCAATTTAGAAGTGGCCCTAACCACCCGCAAACTCAATCCCCAAAGCTACTTAGTCATCCGCACCACCGACGACAACCTTAGTCAACAATTAAGTCAAATTCTGCCCCGCTCTCACATTTTAGGAACCAACACCGTAGCGGCAGAAGCCTTTACGGGAGCGGCTTTCGGAGAAAATATTATCTATCTGTTCCGTTGGGCGCAAAAAACGATTCTGGTGACAGAATACGAGATCGAAGCTGGGGATACTCTCAATGGTAGCTCGATCGGGGATATTGCCTACGGTTATCGAGTCGTGCCGATCCTACACCAACGAGAACGGCAAGCCCCGAAATTAATGCCCGAAGATTATCTCAATTTACGCATCGGCGATCGCATTGTGGTGCTGGCCACCATCAACGGACTGCGACGGGTGGAACAGGGTCGTCGCACTCCCAAAACTTGGCGCGTGCGGGTGGAAAAAGCCTTTAACCGCAATATTGCCGCGGAAGCGCCCACCGTGATCAGTCGTTTTTCTAATTGTCCCCTGAAAACCGCCAGCGATCTCATGGAAAATTTGCCAGCGACTCTCGGCTCCCCCCTCTACGAACAGCAGGCGATTCGATTAGTTTCCGAGTTAAAAAAAATTCAAGTTCAAGCATTGGCCATTCCAATTACAGGTCAAAAATAACAATTTTGCTTAACTCAGAAGTTGATCCAACTTAGCGAAGAATTGATGAACATCTTCATGAATTTCATCAGATTTCATGTTAGTGGCGACGATTTCGCGGGTCAATTCTAAAGATGGAACAGATTCTAAAACAGGTTGATGAGATTTAAGCCTTTGAAAAAGAGAGTCCTTATTTTCAAACAATAGCTTTTTCCCATCCACAACTTGAAAAATATTTGCCTTGACATCTCTCCAAGATTGATTTCGAGGCAGGGTAAGATTTTCGTTATCAAAAAACTCCCTAATTATTTTTTGAACTGGAGAGAAAAAAATATCTTGGTCGTTAAAACCGCCGGTTTGTTGAGCTGCTCTAATCCAAGCATCGGGAACTAATAAATAATTCTCAATATTTTTTCGTCGCCATTCATATAATGATTGCTTCGGATCATTTGCTTCTGGGTGGAAGGCCTGATCGTCATCATCATAATCAAACAATACCAACCTTTTCGCCGATGGAATTATTTGTTTAATCCCGTTAAAATGACGATCAGAATCTTCTTTCATTTTCTTCTTATTGCCGCCTCCCATAACCCGACAACAAACCTGATTCAATTTATCCTGCCTTCCTAAAGAAGTGGCAAAACCTCGTAAAAGACGCTCATCTGTTTCTCCTTCAACATACAAAATAACGGGATAATTAAATTCCGAAAGCTGTGTTATCTCTAAGTTAGAAACATCGGCCATCGCTGTTAAAATCGCTGGTGTAGCTTCCACTCTTTTAGGAATTCTATCAAGTAATGAGATAATTTGCCGAACGTCAACCCCTCTAATAAACTCTTCTGCGTGGGTGGCAATAAGAAATTGAGTATTTCTCTCGATCGCCTTTTGATTCTTAAAATAATCTAGAATCTCTCTTTGCAAGTTAACATGAAGATGAGCATCGGGTTCATCCAGTAAGATAGTAGTAGGTTTATAACCATAAAAAAATGCCAACAAGGTTAAAGTTTGATGGAAACCGCTGCCAGCAGATATAATGTCATAGGATTTGCCCCCCTGTTTATATTCGCAGATTATTTGGGTGTCCACTCCTCGTTCGTATTGAGGGTCTTTTAAATCAACGTTAAACCAGTTTTTGACAACCTTTTGAATTTCACTCCAATCCTTTCGATTTTCTTGCCAAACTCGCAGCAGTAAATTTCTTAATATACTTCCGGGCTGCGCTTTTCCCACTTGTTTTCGCAGCGGTCCGTCATCACGCCATTCTTCATTGGGTTCTAATCCCGAAAAGGGCGGAACGTAAGCAATAATAGGTAAAAGAGAAGGGGAGTGATTTGACTCTCCTTCTAATTCACGGAAATGTTCCCATCCTTCCGAAGGAATTGCGTAGATAGTTTGAGGAGAACTATATCGTAGTTTAACCCCCAAAGAGCATGGTTTTAGCCCAGAAGATTCCGCTATCCAAGTAACATCAATTTCAATGAGAATAAACTCTTGCTTTTTGGAACCATCTACTTTTGGATAGTGGCGCTCGGTCTTCTCTCGCCACAAAAGATTAAATTCTGGAACGGGAAGGGCTGTAAAGTTGGGAAGGACAACTTGTTTGCCGGTCGTTCCGCTCCGTTTCGCCCGCCGGAACTCCTCAATACAGAACTGCCAGATCGCTAAAGCCTGTAAAATGGTGCTTTTACCACTGTTATTCCGTCCAACTAAGAGATCGAAGAGAGCAAACTCGTAGGTTTGTTCCTTGATACTCTTGAAATTTCTCAGGGTTAGCTTGGTTATCATCGATCTGGTTAGGCTGTCGGCATCTTCATCTTAAATTACGCAAGTTAACATCGCTCACTTTCCCAGACCCCATTTTTAAGGCCAAAAATAGATCGGGACTAACTCATCTCTCCAGCTAGGGCAACGAAAACGATCGCGCTTGTCGGTGCAGGGATCGGAGGGGAGTCGATCGCCTGGATTAGCACTCAAGCCCTAAGAGTGCTAAATTAACTATAAGGAGTCCTATTACAACAGCGATACCATGTCCAAAATCATTGCCTTTAAAGATGAATCCCGTCGCGCCCTAGAAAGAGGTGTCAACGCCTTGGCCGATGCGGTAAAAATCACCCTCGGTCCGAAAGGACGCAATGTCTTGTTAGAAAAGAAATACGGCGCCCCCCAGATCGTTAATGACGGCATCACCGTCGCCAAAGAAATCGAATTGTCCGATCCCCTCGAAAACACCGGGGCGAGATTAATTCAGGAAGTAGCGGCAAAAACCAAAGATTTAGCGGGAGATGGCACCACTACCGCCACCATCATCGCCCAGGCTTTAATTAAAGAAGGTCTGAAAAACGTTACCGCCGGGGCCAATCCCGTCGCCTTAAGACGCGGACTAGACAAAACCATCGCCTATCTGGTGGAAGAAATCGCCGCCGTAGCTAAACCGATCGCCGGAGATGCGATCGCTCAAGTGGCCACCGTTTCTTCCGGCAACGACGAAGAAGTGGGAAAAATGATCGCCGCCGCCATGGAAAAAGTCACCACCGATGGCGTAATCACCGTGGAAGAATCGAAATCCCTAACCACGGAATTAGAAGTAGTGGAAGGGATGCAGATCGATCGCGGTTATATCTCTCCCTATTTCATCACCGATCAAGAAAGACAGATCGTCGAGTACGACAACCCCCTGATCCTGATTACCGATAAAAAGATCAGTGCGATCGCTGAATTAGTCCCCGTCCTCGAAGCCGTTGCCCGTCAAGGTCGTCCCCTATTAATTATCGCCGAAGATGTGGACGGCGAAGCTTTAGCCACTCTAGTGGTCAACAAGGCCCGGGGTGTCTTAAATGTCGTCGCTATCAAAGCCCCCAGTTTTGGGGAACGTCGCAAGGCGGTTTTACAAGATATCGCCATCCTCACCGGCGGTCGTCTGATTTCCGAAGAAGTGGGCTTAAGTCTTGACACGGTTAGCCTCGATCTGCTAGGGCAAGCGGCAAAAATCACCCTAGAAAAAGACAATACAATTATTGTCGCCTCTGGGGACAGCCGCAATAAGGCCGATGTGCAGAAACGTCTCGCCCAACTGAAAAAACAGTTAGAAGAAACCGATTCTGAATTCGATAAGGAAAAATTACAGGAACGCATCGCTAAATTAGCCGGCGGTGTGGCCGTGATTAAAGTCGGGGCAGCCACAGAAACCGAACTCAAGGATCGCAAACTCCGCATCGAAGATGCCCTCAATGCCACCAAAGCCGCCGTGGAAGAAGGTATCGTCCCGGGCGGTGGTACAACCTTGATTCATCTGGCTTCTAAGGTGAAGGCTTTCAAAGCTTCTCTCACTAACGATGAGGAAAAAGTCGCCGCCGATATCGTCGCTAAAGCCCTAGAAGCCCCCCTGCGTCAGTTAGCCAATAACGCCGGCGTGGAAGGCGATGTGATCGTGGAAGGTGTGCGCGAAACCGCTTTTAGCGTCGGTTACAATGTCCTCACCGGCAAGTACGAAGACTTAATCGCCGCCGGAATTATCGATCCGGCTAAAGTGGTGCGGTCAGCCGTTCAAAACGCCGCTTCTATCGCCGGTATGGTCCTAACGACCGAAGCCCTCGTGGTCGAAAAACCCGTTAAAGAAGCCGCAGCCCCTGATATGGGCGGCATGGGCGGCATGGGCGGCATGGGTGGCATGGGCGGCATGGGTGGCATGGGTATGATGTAATTCCTGATGCCGTCTGGCCCCTGAAAATAATCTCATGCAATTGAGCCAATCTGTCCCTTTTCTGGTTATCGTCGGCATTAGGGACAGGTTTTTTTTCCTCGGGAAAAACTTTTTCAGCAGAACCTGCTTAATCTATCCTTTGCATTAGTCCAGACACTACACTAGAAAAGAAGGATTATTCCCAGAAATCATGACACTGCTGACGGTTCGATCGCTCAAAAAAGACTTCGGTATCAAGGAAATTCTCAAAGATGCCAGTTTTAGCCTCGATGATCGCGATAAAGTCGGCCTGATCGGTACGAATGGATCGGGAAAATCGACCCTATTGAAAATGATCGCCGGTTTAGAATCGATCGATGGTGGCGAAATTCAAATCAATTCCGGGATGAAAATCGTCTATTTACCCCAGCAACCCGATCTAGACAATGATAAAACGGTTTTAGAGCAGGTTTTCGCCGATAGTGGCGAAAGTATGACTTTAATTAAGGAATACGAGGAATTGTCCGATCGCCTTGTCCATGAGCCAGAAAATCTGGATACTATTATGGAACGTTTGTCAAGGGTTTCGCAACAAATTGATAAACTTGCCGCCTGGGATTTAGAAACCAATGCTAAAGTTATTTTAAGTAAACTGGGTATCGATAATTTTAATGCTCGCGTGGGAGATTTATCGGGGGGATATCGCAAAAGAATCGCCATCGCTACCGCACTTTTAGCCGATCCTGACTGTTTATTGATGGATGAACCCACAAACCATTTAGACGCGCTTTCCGTGGAGTGGTTACAGAGTTATTTGTCCCGTTTTCGGGGAGGATTATTATTAATTACTCACGATCGCTATTTTCTCGATCGAGTGACTAATCGCATCATTGAAATCGATCGGGGAGATTTATCTACTTATGCCGGTAATTATGCCTATTATCTAGAAAAAAAAGCCTTAGCGGAAGAATCGATCGCCAGTAGTCAACGCAAACACGCGGGAGTTTTGCGACGGGAATTAGAATGGTTATCCCGGGGACCAAAAGCGCGCAGTACCAAACAAAAAGCGCGGATCGATCGCATTCAGGCAATGGGTAATAAGGAATTTAAACAGGTGGAGGGAAAAGTCGATATTGCCACCGCAGGAAGACGCATCGGCAAAAAAGTTATTGAAGTAGAAAAAATCTCGAAAGCTTACGGAGATCGCACTTTAATTAAAGATTTTACCTATATTTTTACCCCCGAAGATCGCATCGGTATTATTGGCAGTAATGGGGTAGGAAAATCTACTCTCATGGATATTATTACCGGGAAAACTCTCCCCGATTCAGGCACGGTTGACATCGGTTCCACTATTCATATTGGTTACTTCGATCAACAATCCGATGATCTCAATATCAACGAAAATCAAAGAGTGATCGAATATCTGAAAAGTGTGGCCGAATTAGTCAAAACCCTAGACGGTAGCGTGATTACCGCTTCCCAGATGTTAGAAAAATTTCTCTTTCCTCCCGATCAACAGTATGCACCAATTTATAAACTTTCTGGAGGGGAAAGAAGACGCTTATTTTTACTACGAGTTTTGATGAGTGCGCCTAATGTTTTAATCTTAGATGAACCCACCAATGATCTCGATGTGCAGACTTTAGCAATTTTAGAAGAATATTTAGAGGACTTTAACGGTTGTGTGATTGTTGTTTCCCATGATCGCTATTTTCTCGATCGAGTAGTTGATACTATTTTTTCCTTTGAAACTGGGGGTAATATCCGTCAATATCCGGGTAATTATTCCCTTTATCTCGATCAGAAAAAAGAGGAGGAGGAACCCAAAGAAAAAAAAGTCACCCCAAAAACTGTTAAAGCTTCTCCGTCACCCGTCAATAAGAAAATCTCTTTTAAAGAGAAAAAAGAATACGAAGACATCGAAAAACAAATACCAATTTTAGAATCAAAAAAAGCTGAAATTGAACAGGTACTTTATGGAGAACCCCTAGAAGATTTTACCAAAATAACCGCGCTGACCGAAGAATTAGCTCAATTGAGTCAAAAAATTGATAATTTAACCGATCGCTGGTTAGAATTAGCGGAAAAATTAGGCTAGGATAATCCCTATTTTCCCGATCGATTTAGTCAAAACTGAGTGATAATTTCCGGTGAATCATCCTCATCCATGACCAGATCTACCGACTCCACCCGCAAGAGGGCCAAATTATCCTTAACCACCCCTTGAAGATAGATTTCCCCCATCCCTTCACCCCCTAGATCGATCGAGCCAAAAACTTGACCGGTTTTTGTATTAAAATTAAACTGAAAATAATTAGCTGAGGAAATTCCCTCTCTGACATTATCGTATCTAGCGATCTCCTGACCACTCTTATCATAAAAAGATACCTGAAAATCTTCTAAAACTTGCATCTTTCCCGAACCTTTTTCTGAAAAGATAGTCGGGGCCGTTTTTTCATCATAACTAAAAGAACCTTTAGCTATATAACCCTGATTTCCCAACCATTGAAAATCGATCGTCACTGCTAAAACCCCTTGGCTATTCATGTTAGCAACTAAAAGCAAAGCTAGTAAAGTCAATATCATCTTTTTCATTAGTCGGTTATTTCAGTTATCAGTGATCAATGACTACAACCAGTCTTCGGGGGAATTTTTATAAGGGACTCTTTCTATCCCCATAAACCTTAAGAAAACTTCAATTACATGGGTACAAGAAAAGGAAACCCGAATGATCTTTTGTGGGGGGGTAACTTCTGTTTGCTGATATTACCCGATTTTAAGACAAAGCTCGTCAAAAACCGCCATAACGTTCCTCTAACCAGGGATCACCTCGTCGATGGTAGCCATTAAGTTCCCAGAAACCCAATTGCTCTCGATCGAGAAATTCTAAGCCATTAATCCATTTAGAACTTTTCCAAGCGTAGAGATGGGGGACAACTAAGCGCAGCGGACCACCGTGGTCGGGGGTTAAAGGTTGACCAAACAGTTGAAAAGCGAAAAAATTATCCTCGTGCAGGAATTCCTCTAGGGTGAGGTTAGTGGTATAACCACCATAACAGTGTTGCATGACGTGGGTAGCTTCCGGCAACAGGTCAATTAAGGCCATAAAATCCGATACCTTAATTCCCGTCCAAGTCACATCTAATTTTGACCAACGGGTGACACAGTGAAAATCCTTAGTAAATTCCCACTGCGGTAGGGCCATAAAATCCGACCAGTTAAAAATTTTAGTCGTGGCCACCTTTCCCCAAACCTTGAATAACCATTCCTCGGTCTTGATTTGGGGAGTATCTCCGTAGGTAAGCACAGGAAAACCACTAGCGAGATATTGGCCCGGAGGAACTCGGTCTTGATCGGGAGATTCTGGTTTTTTAAAGAATTTGCCTAACATTAGTTGAGACTCACAACGAAAACCCTAAACAAATCTTAAAATATTAGGGAGCGAAAAGGTTTTCTCTACCTCACTCCCCACCATCAAGTTATTCCTTGTCTCCCCCTTCTTCTTCCTCTTTAGTGGGATAGACAAAGCTGTTAGAACGACCAGAAAGGACAGATTTACCCAAAGATAAGGCTTTTTGCGCTTCCCGAGCCGCTTGCTTTCTCCAATGCGCTCTCCGTTGGTCGCGCTTGGCATTTGAGGTTTTCTTCTTGGGACAAGCCATAGTATTTTAACGATAGTTATAGACTCACAACCTTTCTATTCTACTCCCTATTTCCCTAATCGGCTCGCCAACTTGTCTGATTCCCTTGCTCACTACTGCCCAAAATATTGATAAAACTTAATAATTATCATTGGCCTACCTATTTAGGTTCTGCTGAATAAATCTAAAAACCTTGTTGAATAAGGTTTTTAGACTTTTTTCCCCCCAAAAAGTGCCGACCATTGGAGTGATCGGGGAAAAATTCAGTTACTTTTTCTCTGAAAATTAGGTAGTTGACCACCTGAA
>NZ_JASJFG010000994.1:0-1500 GCF_030065375.1 Microcystis sp. M49636_WE2
ATACTTTATCGCCATCGCTGGTAATTACTAAACTACTAATTCCTAAGTCAATTCCGATGGCTTTATCTGTTACTGGTAATGGCTTAATCGTTGGGTCATCAAATCTAATTGAAATATGCCAGCGTCCAGAAGGATGTAATCTGACTGTTACTGTGCTTGGTTCACAGCTTTTTGGGATTTGTCTTGACCATCGAATGGGTAAAGGTTCTGTGCATTTAGCTAAATAGATTTGTCTGTCTTTAAATTTAAAAGCAGACTTGGTAAATTCGGCACTTGCTCCCTGATGTTTTTTCTTAAAGTTAGGATACTTATTACGACCAGCAAAGAAATTAGTAAAAGCTGTTTGTAAATGTCTTAACCCTTGTTGTAAGGGTACACAGCTTACCTCGTTTAAAAACTCTAATTCTTCTTGCTTTTTCCAATCGGTCAACATTGAAGAAGTTTGAACATATCCTACTCTTTCTTGTCTTTCGTACCAAGCTTGTGTTCGTTCGTGGAGAGCTTTGTTGTAAACTAATCTTACACAGCCCAAAGTGCGCCGCAATAGGGACTCTTGTGTTGGTGTGGGGTAAAATCGGTAAGAATAGGCTTTTTCCATATCTCACATTTTAGCATATATTTCGTAAACGATGCTCATATTTAACAGTAAAGCCGTCGTAGAACGACGGGGTTTCAGACCCAAATTTTCGATGATCATATCGTCATCAGGATCGGCAGATACTAGGGTAAGCTCTTGATTAATTCTGACAATTCGAGAAAATTGGCAAACTTCTTCAATAATTTCCTCGGTTTTTTCTTCAGAAAGTGTAAATTTTACAATAAGCTTTTCTGAAAACTCATCTAAAATTTCTTGGCAAGTTACCGATTGTATCCGCTCGTTTCTTGCCATAGACACGCACAGAAGTGGACTTCTGCCGGGGAAAAGCAAGGCAGGAATTACTATATTTGTATCAAAACCGACAATGGGAGCCACTATTTTTCATGAACGATATTATCTATCGATAAATTCTTCTTTTTCTTCTTCCGTCTTAGCGGGGCGGGGAAACGGAGGGAATTTTCGGCCATGGTGACAACAGTAATCGTTTTTCCCAACCTATCGAAAAATCCGACACTATACCCCGTTTCTAATCCCTCGATTTGATGTTTTTCTACCAATTTCCCACGTCTCCTGCGGATAATCTTTCTTCGGGAATATCTTTTAATAAAATCCCATTGAGTAAAGTTCATAATTGATGGTTATTATTTTGATCTAAAAAGTCCAGAAAATCTTTTGCTTTTACGTTCTGAATATTTTGATATTCAACCAGTGAAAGAAGATGTTTGTCCCCCGTAATAATATGGGTAGCCTTGCCAGCGATCGCACATTCTATGATCATATCGTCATCGGGATCGTTGGGAACCGCTCTCAGTTGTCTTGTTATCGGAACAAGGCTAGAAAATTGACGAATTTCCGCGATATATTCTCTAAGTCCCCGTTCAGATATTTGAAATTTCTGCTGA
>NZ_JASJFG010000551.1:0-14663 GCF_030065375.1 Microcystis sp. M49636_WE2
ACATTGAACCGAGAGATACGGCATCAGCGAAGGTAATTGAGAACCGAGGAAAAAATGCGGTCGGACTGACCGTGTTAGAAAACGCTCGCGGAGGCGATTTGACGGGGATCGACCGGTTAAACCAGGTCGATCTAGTTAAAAACCTATGAACCGAGAATCTCCCGCTACACCGCGCGAGCGGTTAGCGGGGGAGAGTCAAAATTAGAATGATTAAACCCCAACCATAACCCCGCCTCGATAACCGATAGCCGATAACCGATCGCTAAACATGGATCCATCTTTCGCCCTTACCCTGCAAATTGTCATCACTGTGGTGGCGGGGATTACAGCCCAAGTCATTGCCGAATACCTGAAAGTTCCCAGTATTGTCTTCCTGCTCATTTTTGGGATTGCTTTAGGGTCCGATGGTTGGGAAATTTTACACCCCCAAAGTCTGGGAATTGGCTTAGAAGTCCTTGTTGCTCTCTCTGTGGCGATTATCCTATTTGAAGGCGGTTTAAGCCTAAGCGGACGGGAATTAGGGCGAGTTTCTGGCAGTTTACGCAACCTTGTCACCCTCGGTACTTCCATCACTCTCATCGGTGGCGGTATGGCAGCCCACTGGTTGGGGGAATTTCCCTGGCCGATCGCTTTTCTTTACGCTTCTTTAGTGGTGGTAACTGGTCCGACAGTGATCGGGCCTTTGCTGAAGCAAGTAGCCGTAGATCGGCGGGTGGCGACGCTTTTGGAAGGGGAAGGGGTATTAATCGACCCTGTGGGCGCAATTTTAGCCGTAGTGGTGCTAAATACGATTATTGATAGTCATGCCCGCCCCATGGAAATTATCACCGGTTTAACCCTGCGTTTAGGCATCGGGGCGGCGATCGGCATTGCTGGAGGAGGATTGTTAAGTTTTATTATAAAAACTTGCAATTTTCTGACTTTTGAGTTAAAGAACCTCGTGGTTTTAGCGGGAGTCTGGGGATTATTTGGTTTATCGCAATTTAGTCGCAGTGAATCGGGGTTAATGGCGGTGGTAATGGCGGGAATTGTCCTAAAAGCGGCGGCAGTTCCCGATGAGCGGTTATTAAGGCGTTTTAAGGGTCAATTAACCACTCTTTGCGTGTCGGTACTGTTTATTTTACTAGCGGCGGATCTTTCGATCGCCAGTGTCATCGCTTTGGGTTGGGGCAGCGTCCTGACGGTGTTAGTCTTGATGCTGGTGGTGCGTCCCCTGAGTGTGGCTCTGTGTACCCTAAAAAGTGATCTAAATTGGCGACATAAGTTATTTATCGCTTGGGTTGCCCCTAGGGGAATCGTTTCCGCCTCTGTAGCTTCTTTATTTGCCATTTTACTCACCCGTGCCGGTATTAATGGCGGTGAAGCGATCAAAGCTTTAGTCTTTTTAACAATTTTAATGACCGTTTTTATTCAGGGATTAACGGCGCGGTGGGTGGCAAAAGGGCTAAAAATCACTTCTTCTGCGGCAACAGGAGCAGTAATCGTCGGTTGTAATCCTCTAGGTCGCTTAATCGGCTGTTTATTCCAAGAACAAGGGGAAAACGTGGTTTTAATCGATACGGATGCCAGGGCCTGTCAGCAAGCAAAAGAAGAGGGTTTGACGGTGCTGCAGAGTAGCGGACTTGATACAAAAATACTGCAAGAAGCCGGCATCGAATCCATGGGGACTTTTCTGGTTTTGACTAATAATAGCGAGGTTAATCTGGTTTTAGCCCAAAGAGCCGGGGAGGAGTTTCATCCTCCCCGGTTGTTGGCTGCCTTTGCGGGAACCCCTAACCCAGATAAAAATAAGGTTAATCAGGTTTTTCTCCCTAGTTTTTCGGTCAAGGAATGGAATCAGTATTTAGACGATAATCAGATTAAATTGGGTAAAACTATCTTTAAAGGCAATGATTTGAGCGAACAACAGACCAGATTAACTAAATTAATCGAAAATGGCGAACTGCTGCCCCTACTATTGCGTCGCGATAATTCCCTACAGGTAGTAACAGAAAGGGAAGAATGGCGCACCGGAGACGAATTAATCTATATTCTGCGTGATTTACGCCCGCAACTGCTTAAACGTCTTTCCGGCACTGTCAGAACCCGTTTATCTTTAGAAATCTTACCCGAAGTGGAAATCGCCACCAGTAGATAACTTGAGACTGTTCTATACTATTTAGTGGATTTAACGGGTTCAGGGCTTAAAATAAGCAACTGCCGACCGACGTTAGATTTAGCGACACCTAGCAGTACGGGATGTTCAGTTTTGGGGGCATCTTGGGGTAAAGCACGAAAAAGGTACAGCCATCCCCCTCTTTCCAGTAATAATCGCCAGACGCGATCTTGCTCCGTATCGGTTAGGTTGCGCTGTTGAATAATGCGGGCTAAATTAGGATCACCAATGAGACTCTGCTGATCTTCGGGCGTTAGGGCTTCAAAAAGGGGCTGATTGGGATCAAGATCCCCTGCTTCTTTACCTAAAATGAGCAGTTCCTTGGCACTAATCAGGGTGACAACGGGGAGAGTAGAAGTGGGATTCACCGCATCTCGACGGGCATCCTTTAAACCTTGATCCCGGGCAAGATGGAAGATGAGTAAGAGAATCCAACTCAGGAGAATCAGTTCCGAAGCGAGAGGAAGGGTTAACTGACGCTGAAAGCGGGGACGAGGAGCATAGGGTATTTTTCGGCGATTGCGTTGGTTTTGTCTTTTCAGTTGCCAATTTTTCAGTCTAGTGAGCCACTGTTGATATTGCCAGTGAAGGAAAGCAAGACAAAGGGTGGAAAGCTGAAAAAGTATAGGAATCAGAAGGGCAATAATCAGGGTGTTAGCAATACTTTGAGGCGTACCAAAGAAGACTTGAAGAGGGAGTAATAAGAAGGATTCAACCGGAAAATCGAGGCTGGTGATACCTAGTTGGTAATAGGCAAAGTATGCCCAACGATAGACCCAACCCGTATAGTACAATCCCGCACCAATGAGACCGGCGGCACTGGCAAGATTGAGGAGAATCGTCGGGGGAGAAGGAGTCGTCACAGGGGGCTACTAACGCTAAAAAAGAACGCTAAAATTAAAGTTATTATAGATGATCATTGTAGGGCGAGTTATGGTCAGACGTTTAGAAATTTTATCCGGTATAGCTTTAGTTTTTTTGGGATTTTTGACTGTTTCTAGTATCGCTCAAGCACCCACCCTCGAAGCGGCTTTACCACGATTAGCAAATATTACGTTACACAATGGCAGAGATTATAAGGGGGTGACGTTAACTCGGTTCGATCGCCCTCAGCGTCAGATTTCTTTTAAGCAAGGGGGTAAGGAGTTTAATCTACCCATTGCCCAAGTGACACAATTAACCTTAGAGGGAGAAACCATCATCAGTATTCCCGAAAACCCGATAATTGTGATTCAGGGAGAGGACAAGCGATGTGGTTCGGTTTATGCTCTACCGCGCCGTTTTGAGCATTTGAGTTTGGTGGAAAAGCAAAAGCGTAAGCAGGTAGAGATTAACTTATCAGATTTGCCTCCAGAGATGCAAAGAGAGTTAACTCAGAAAGGGGCTTATGGTTATGTGTTGAAACAGTTAGAATTTGCTAATGGCGAGTTAAAAGCGGCAGGAGTGGTGCGTTGTCGGGCAAATTAATCACCAAAATTATGTCAATAAAAATCAGTATCAGGATGTTTAGGATTAAGGGATTAACAGGATTAGGTGACTTGTGAAGAGTCTATAATTAAAGGATAAAAAGACTATAATATCCATCCTGAAAATCCTCCAATCCTCAAAATCCTGATACTGGCATTGAGGATTAAGGGATTAACAGGATTAGGTGACTTGTGAAGAGTCTATAATTAAAGGATAAAAAGACTATAATATCTATCCTGAAAATCCTCCAATCCTCAAAATCCTGATACTGGCATTGAGGATTAAGGGATTAACAGGATTAGGTGACTTGTGAAGAGTCTATAATTAAAGGATGCAGGGAATAGGACACCCACCCCCAACCCTATCCTGAAAATCCTCCAATCCTCAAAATCCTGATACTGGCATTATGGAATTAGACGAAATCACCTATAAAATTATTGGTTGTTGTATGAAAATCCATCGAACACTGGGGAATGGGTTTCAAGAAGTCATCTATCAAAGATGTCTCGATATTGAATTAGGAAAAACAGGATTAACCTTTGAAAGAGAAAAAGAACAACTTATCTTTTATGAAGGAATACAAGTCGGAACAAGACGCGCCGATTTTACCGTAGAAGGAAAAGTCATTGTCGAATTAAAAGCAGTAATTCGCCTAGAAAATGTCCATCTTGCACAAGCAAAAAATTACGTCGTTGCTTATAATTTTCCTGTTGGTTTATTAATCAACTTTGGCGCAACCAGTTTAGAATACAAAAAGATATTTAATAATAGATAACAAATATCAGTATCAGGATTTAGAGGATTAAGGGATTAACAAGATTAGGTTATTGGCAAGGAGTACATAATTAAAGGATCATAAAGAATATTATATCTATCCTGAAAATCCTCAAATCCTCAAAATCCTGATACTGGCATTGAGAATTAAGGGATTAACAGGATTAAGTTATTGGCAAGGAGTAGATAATTAAAGGATCATAAAGAATATTATATCTATCCTGAAAATCCTCAAATCCCCTCAATCCTGAGATCAGGATTTTTAGGATTAAGGGATTAACAGGATTAGGTGACTTGTGAAGAGTCTATAATTAAAAGATGCAGGGAATAGGACACCCACCCTCAACCCCATCCTGAAAATCCTCCAATCCTCAAAATCCTGATACTGGCATTGAGGATTAAGGGATTAACAGGATTAGGTTATTGGCAAGGAGTAGATAATTAAAAGATACAGGGAATAGGACACCCACCCTCAACCCCATCCTGAAAATCCTCCAATCCTCAAAATCCTGATACTGGCATTATTGAGATAATATAAAGAATCATTTGAGTCTGGCGAGGGGAAGCAATGAAGACAGGTTTAGGGATATTACTCAGTCTAGGGCTAGTCGTAACAGCGCCGCATTTGACGGTTATGGCCTCCCCCCTATTGGTGCAGACGGATTTACGTCAAGAAGCAGATCGATTACTTCAAGA
The DNA here is from genome assembly GCF_030065375.1 of Microcystis sp. M49636_WE2. Lineage (NCBI taxonomy): Bacteria > Bacillati > Cyanobacteriota > Cyanophyceae > Chroococcales > Microcystaceae > Microcystis > Microcystis sp. M49636_WE2. The sequence continues at coordinate 5,093 of NZ_JASJFG010000551.1, forward strand.
AGCATTTGAATTGTTCCAGTCGGGAACATTAGAAGGCTATCAGGGGGCATTAGGGAAGTACCAACAGGCGTTAAAGCTTTATCAGCAACTCGACAGTAAATTAGAGCAAGCATTAGTCCTCACCAGTTTAGGGCGTATCTATGATGATTTAGGAGAAAAGCAAAAAGCTTTAGATTTCTACCAACAGGCTTTACCCTTAAGACGGGCGGTGGGCGATCGCAGGGGCGAAGCCGTTACTCTCAATAATATTGGTGCTGTCTATTCTGCTTTAGGGGAGAAACAGAAGGCATTAGACTACTACCAACAGGCTTTACCCATACTTCAGTCGGTGGGCAATCGCGCAGTGGAAGCCACTACTCTCAATAATATTGGTCTTGTCTATTCAGATTTAGGGGAAAAGCAAAAAGCATTGGACTACTTGCAACAGGCTTTACCCCTATGGCGGGCGGTGGGTGATCGCTCTGGGGAAGCCATTACCCTCACTGGTATCGGTCTTATCTATGACAATTTAGGAGAAAAGCAAAAAGCTTTGGACTGCTACCAACAGTCCTTAACCCTATCACGGGCAGTGGGGGATCGCTCTGGGGAAGCCGTTACTCTCAGTAATATTGGTGCTGTCTATGATGATTTAGGAGAAAAGCAAAAAGCTTTAGATTTCTACCAACAGGCTTTACCCTTAAGACGGGCGGTGGGTGATCGCTCCGGGGAAGCCACTACTCTCAGTAATATTGGTGCTGTCTATGATGCTTTAGGGGAAAAACAGAAAGCATTAGACTACTACCAACAGGCTTTACACTTAGACCGTGCCGTGGGTGATCGCTCCGGGGAAGCCACTACTCTCAGTAATATTGGTCTTGTCTATTCTGATTTAGGGGAGAAACAGAAGGCATTAGACTACTACCAACAGGCTTTACCCTTAAGACGGGCGGTGGGTGATCGCTCTGGGGAAGCCGTCACTCTCATTAATATTGGGGCTGTCTATTCTGCTTTAGGGGAGAAACAGAAGGCATTAGACTACTACCAACAGGCTTTACCCTTATGGCGGGCGGTGGGTGATCGCTCCGGGGAAGCCACTACTCTCAGTAATATTGGTCTTGTCTATTCTGATTTAGGGGAGAAACAGAAGGCATTAGACTACTACCAACAGGCTTTACCCTTAAGACGGGCGGTGGGCGATCGCTCTGGGGAAGCGATTACCCTCAATAATATTGGTCGTGTCTATGATGCTTTAGGGGAGAAACAGAAGGCTTTAGACAACTACCAACAGGCTTTACCCATAATGCGGGCGGTGGGCAATCGCACGGGGGAAGCCGTTACTCTCAATAATATTGGTTTTGTCTATGATGATTTAGGGGAGAAACAGAAGGCTTTAGACTACTACCAACAGTCCTTACCCTTATCACGGGCGGTGGGCGATCGCGCGGGGGAAGCCAATACCCTCAATAATATTGGTTTTGTCTATCGAGATCAAGGAAAACCAGAAGTGGCGATTAACTCTTGGGAACAATCCGCTAATCTGATTCTGGATCTACGGCGGGGGGTTAGCCGTTCCTTGCGGGCAACCTTCCTAGAAAGTCAGCAAGGGACAAGCATTGCCCTAGTGGATCTGCTCATTCGCCAGAATTCCCCTCAGAAAGCTTTTGAATGGGCAAATCTCAGCACCACTTTTGACCTTGTGGATTACGATCGCCTTGCGGGAACGGAAGGACAAGTCAAAAATCCCGTCGCCAATCAAGCTTATCAGGAGTGGAAAGCACAGGCACGGCAACTGGAAGCCCGGCGCCAAGAATTACAAACCAACTTCAGCGACACCCTCTCCCGACAAGTCCGGCAACAAGAAGCCGCCCTCAGCGAACAAGCGGAAATCCTTGTGGAAAAATACCCCGAATTAGCCGATTTACTGGAAATTACCCCCACCGACCTCGCCCAACTGCAAGCCAATCTACCTGCTAATACCACCCTCCTCCAACCCGTCCTACTCACAGGCAGAAATAACGTTGAACATACCGTTGCCCTCTTTATCCTTACTCGTACCACCCTTAAGGTTCAGCAAGTTCCCGTCCCTAAAGATCTTAATGAGCGTCTGCAACGCTACGCCAGCCAACTGGAAAGCGACCTAGAAATCGTCGATCGCGCCCTCAGTTCCCAACTCTATGACCTGCTGATTCGTCCCATTGAAGCCCAAATTGCCCCGAATCAAACCCTGGCCATCATTGCCACGGGTGCTTTGCAAAGAATCTCCTTTGAAACCCTCTACGACAGCCAAACCCAACAGTATCTCCTGCAAAAATATCCCATTCACTACCTCACCCGTCTGAGTAAAGTGCAGCCCCAACCCACGCCGAAAGTCAATAATCCTAGTGTCCTCGTCTTTGCTAATCCCCGTCCTACCCAAGTCGAATTAATCGGGACAGAAGCCCAAGCCGACTTTCTGCAAAAAACCTATGCCAACAGCCAAATCTACAAACACCAACAAGCCACCCTCGACGCCTTTTTAAGCCAATCGCCTCGGTTTCCTATTCTGCACTTAGGCACTCATGGTTGTTTCCGTCCAGAGGGGTGTCCTAGCCTAGGCATGAAACCGAATACCCTGCTGTTTGCCAACAAGAGAGAGTATGAACTCAAAGATGCCGTGAAACTGGGACTGCAAAACACCGAACTGATTACTATTGGCGCTTGTGAAACGGCGCGGGAAGTGGATGGAGTCGGTTTGGCGGGTTTGGCCTACGTTTGGGAAAGAGCGGGGGCGAAAACCACCCTCGCCAGTCTTTGGAATGCCACCGATTTTGTGCAATATTCCCAACAAAACAGCCCAGAATTGCCCACGGCGGCGATTTTAAATCAATTTTATACTAATTTACAACAGGGCATGACCAAAGCGGAAGCCCTCCGTCAAGCAAAACTCGCCCATATTGACCTTCATCCTTTCTTTTGGGCGGCGTTTATCCTGATTGGAGATGGTCAAGAGTTGGGAGCAAATGGCAGGTAGCGGGGAGCAGGGGGATCGCCACCCCCCTTACCAAGGGGGGCAGGGGGGATCAAAGACAAAATCTATTGGCTAAAAAAACGGTACACTGATAATTGATAACTGATCACTGATCACTGCTTATGCCTCCTCGTTGGCCCCGTCAACCCGATCGCAAAAACGATCCCGCTTTCCGACGTTTAGATGATCGCATGAATTTCGCCGTTCATGTAGCGGCTTTTTTAGCGATTAATTCAGGGTTGTGGTTTTTTCATATCATTAAATTCTCCGATTGGACTTGGTTAAATCTGTTCACGGGAATTTGGGCTATTCTATTGGTGGGACATTTGATTTATATAGCGGCGATCGCTAACTACTCGGTAACATCCCATGGCTAACACAACTCAGGACATCGAAAATCTGGCGGCCCAAATCGGCGACAATATCTACATTGACGTGGCTAAATGGCATCTCTATCTCCGGGAAGCACATTTACACAGCGTCGTTGCCGAAAAAGTCTTCCCTTTGCTCGAAAACAACAGCTTAAGCGAGAATGCAGTCATGTCTATCCTGCGGGAGATTAAAGTCACCCTCGGAGGAGGTCATCTGCAAGTTTCTCTAGCGGATTTGTTACCCAGCAAATGTCAGATAGATTTAATCGATTTGCTAGAAGAATACCAAAAAAGTTTCTAGAATTCCCCAATAGTATGCCCGATAACTCGCAACTATAGGGTTGGCTGAATAAATCTAAAAACATTGTCCGATAAGTACTGGCCTTTGGAGTGATCCGGGGGAAAATTCAGGGACTTTTCCCCTGAAAATGGCTAAAACCCCACACCCCACACCCCACACCCTACCCCCACCGAAAAACTTTTTCAGCATACCCTAGTTAGAAATAGTCCCCCAGAAGCAAACTATGGAAATAGGTGTTCCCAAAGAGATTAAAGATCAGGAGTTTCGCGTCGGTTTGAGTCCTAGTAGTGTGCGTGTACTCAATGATCGCGGTCATAGGGTATTTGTGGAAACGGCCGCCGGATTGGGTGCTGGATTCAGCAATGAGGATTACCAAAAAGCTGGGGCCAAAATTGTGGAAAAAGCGGCACAAGTTTGGGATAAATCGCTAGTTGTTAAGGTAAAAGAGCCGCTTAAGGCAGAATACGGTTTTTTAAACAAGGAAGCTCTCCTTTTCACCTATTTACACCTAGCGGCCGAGCGCTATTTAACGGAAGCATTAATCGAGTCGGGAACAACTGCGATCGCTTATGAAACGGTCGAGCTTGCCGATGGTCGCTTGCCTCTCTTAACTCCCATGAGTGTTATTGCCGGTCGTCTTTCGGTACAATTTGGGGCCCGCTATCTGGAAAAACAACAGGGAGGTAGGGGAGTTTTACTGGGGGGTTTCCCCGGGGTGAGTCCTGGACAAGTGGTTATCCTTGGCGGTGGTGTGGTGGGTACGGAAGCGGCCAGAATTGCCATCGGTATGGGGGCAAAAGTAACTATTTTAGATATTAACGTCGAGCGCTTGGCCTATTTAGAGACTTTATTCGGTTCCAGGGTAGAATTGCTTTATAGTAGCTCGGCACAATTAGAAAATGTGGTTCCTAAGGCCGATTTATTGATTGGGGCAGTGCTAGTCTTAGGAAAACGAGCGCCTACGCTGGTTTCTCGCTCTTTAGTCGCCAAAATGAACCCTGGTTCTGTAATTGTCGATGTGGCAGTGGACCAAGGGGGCTGCGTGGAAACCCTGCGGGCCACTTCCCACAGTCAACCGACTTACCTGGAGTCGGGAGTAGTACATTATGGAGTGCCTAATATGCCAGGAGCAGTCCCCTGGACGGCAACCCAAGCTTTAAATAATAGTACCCTACCCTACGTTATTAAATTAGCCGACCATGGGTTAAAAGCCTTGGATCAAGATGTTTCCCTCGCTAAGGGGTTAAATGTCGCCAATTATAGGTTAATTCATCCAGCAGTGCGCGAAGTTTTTCCCGATTTGATTTGAATGTCAAAAAGGTGCGACTGAATTATTTTGGGCTGCTAGGAAAATCAGTCGTATCTATCTTAACAATTAAAACAGGATTAAGGTGGTTAATTCACTTGTACTTTATATATCTTGTTGGTTATAATCAGGGAATATCATCCCTAGGAAAATATTAAGGTAAAATGGTCAAATTTATCGATTTATTTGCCGGCATTGGAGGCTTTAGAATAGCTTTTGAAAATCTGGGTTGTCAGTGTGTTTTTTCATCGGAGTGGAATAAATTTTCTCGAAAAACCTACGAAGCCAATTTTAACGATAGTCCCGAAGGAGATATTACTTTAATTCCCGCTTTAACAATACCAGATCATGATATATTGACGGCTGGGTTTCCCTGTCAGCCTTTTAGCATAGCTGGAGTAACTAAACACAATGCGTTAGGTACTCGCCATGGATTTGATCATCCCACTCAAGGAACACTTTTTTTCGAGGTTGTCAGAATTATTCGAGAAAAAAGACCGAAAGCATTCATTTTAGAAAATGTCAAAAATTTACAGAGTCATGACAAGGGTAAAACATTTGAAGTGATTAGAAATACCCTATCAGAGGATTTAAATTATCATATTTATTATCAGGTCATAGATGCTCGTTCTCTTGTTCCCCAGAACAGAAAAAGAATTTTTATAGTGGGGTTTGAGAAACCTAGCCGATTTATGTTTCCAGAAATACCAGATATTCATCCTAAAATTAAAGATATTCTTGAAGGGGAAGTTGATAGTAAATATACTTTAACAGATCATCTCTGGGATTACTTACAGAAGTATGCTGATAAACATAAAGAAAAAGGGAATGGTTTCGGTTATGGATTGGTTAATTTAGAGGGAATTGCCAGAACTTTGAGTGCTAGATATTATAAAGATGGTTCCGAAATTTTGATCCCTCAACAGGGAAAAAATCCCCGTCGTCTAACACCAAGAGAATGTGCAAGATTGATGGGATTTCCTGAAAAATTCATTATTCCTGTATCTGATAATCAAGCTTATAAACAGTTTGGTAATGCGGTTGTACCTCCTGTAGTAGAGGCAATAGGAAGGGAGATATTGCTAAGTCTGAATAATCCTATTTTAGATCAGAAAAATTTGCTTGATTCATCTCGCAAAAATCCAATTATCAAACAATTAGAACTTGCCCTAGTTTTTTAGTCCTAAAGATTTATGAGTGATATCTATAGCTTTAATGTTCAGGAAAATGAATTAATCGAGACAATTAAGAATGCTTATTATATGCAACCGGTGATCTCGAAAATAGACGCTATTTTAGCAATTCAAGATGTAGAGATATATCAAAATGCTTTCAATTATCTCTATGAAGTTATTCAAGGCTCAAAAGATGAAGTAGAAAAAATTATTAAACAAAGAAAGCTTCAGGGATTGATAAAAGATGAAAAACAAACTGCCAAAGCTGTGGTAGGAAACATATTTCCCTATGCGGTTATCTATATTTTTCTCAAAAATAAGGAGATCAAGAATATTGATCAACGTATTTATATAACTAATAAAAAATCTGCTGTTCGAGGATTTGAAAATATATCCACTATTAAATTGGGTGATGGAGAACAACAAAAACCAGATTGTGATTTGATCATTTATTCTTACCATACTTCTGCAAATATAAGTGATGGTAATAATCAAGAAATACCCTATCCTAAATGTATAATTTTATCGTTAAAAACTTCTTTGCGAGAAAGAGCATCGCAAACCTATAAATGGAAACTTTTGTTAGAAATAGCTAATGATCATGGTTCTAAAATTAAGGAAAAATACGGCATTAACTATAATGTTCCAGAAATTCCTCTTATCTGTTTTGTTACAGTTAATTTTTACAACGAAATTAACAATCCTCAACAACGAGGAATGTTAAAATTTTTTGATAAAGCATTTTTGGCCAAAAAATTAGATAATGAAAAAGAGACGGATTTAAATAGACAAAAATCCCAAGATTTTATTAGTCCCTTATCAGAGTTAGTAGATTTTGTTAGAGACTTTTTTAAACTGTAAAGTCAGGAAAAATTACACATTATTTTAGGAGTTATCAACGAACAGCAAGAGGATTTTACTAGACTTGATTTTTCGGAAAAGATCAAAACAGAAACCGAGGCAATCAGAAAAGTTAGAATCGGACAAAACTTTTTTAGAAAGACAATTTTAGCCCTATATAACTATCGTTGCTGTATTACAGGAAATCCCATTCCTCTGTTATTAACAGCTAGTCATATATTACCCTGGAGTCAATTTCCTGAACAGCGTTTAAACCCTCATAATGGCCTGTGCCTAGCTCGTACTCATGATACTGCTTTCGATCGAGGTTTAATTAGTTTCGATGAGGATTTAAGATTAATTATTGGCCATGAGATCGAAAAAAAGGCTCAGGATCAAGGTAGTGAGACGTTAGAACTAAATTTTATCAACTATCGCGGTAAAACTTTAAATGTTCCTGATCGCTTCTCACCAGATTTAGATTTTTTAAACTATCATCGCTATCATATATTTCATGGCTAAAAATAGGATAAGGTAAATTAAATTCTCAATTACATTACTTTGTTTATAATTGAGTTTGTCTAAAACATTTTTGCAATTATGGAATTTAATGACTATCCTGTTCTCGTCAGCTTGTATGTAAAGTTTTATGTACGGATTCAACATTTCTGACCTAGGCGGTTATCTATATTTTTCTCAAAAATAGGAAATCATACTAAATCCGTTGAGTATAGGCTACATATCAGGAGAGGGAATAGGCACTCATGCAATAGGCAAAAGTGGCAATAAATAATCAGTCTTTAATAACCAGATTTAGGATTAAGATAAAATTATTGTACTATCAACGGATATCGCTTAAAAAAACTTACTCACAGGGATTTTACCAAAATGTCTAACGAAACCGTTACTTATAGTCTTGAATCCATCCTTAAGGAAATAAAAGACAGCATCAAGGATGTTAACCAGAAATTTGACAGCCTACAGAAGAATCTTAACCAGAAATTTGACAAAATCGACGAACGGCTAACTAAACTAGAGGTGGGACAGGCAAAACTAACTGAGAAAGTCGATGGGATGGATAGAAGACTAGAAAAGGTGGAAGGAACCCAAAAAAATCAAGTTTGGACGTCAATTATTCTTTTAGGATAGGCCATCGGCACGGCAGCGGGGCGCTCTTTCTTTTCTGGCAATCCTTAGAAATATTGTCATAATTTCTCATTTTATGGTAGTTATGAGGGGAAATTGGCAGATGTGAAACTCAGGTTAAAAATAAGAGATGTCTAACCCATCCTGCCGATAATTATGCTTTACGATACCTAAATTATCACGTTCGGCATCACGACAAAGCCCCGTTGTCAGGAAAACGGGGTCGCGGGCGCTCGACGGGATCGCTACTTTCACCCCTATCCAGAAGGTTTAGATTTTCGATTTTAGTTTGCCGCGCTTCGGGACGGCTTTCGCCCGCGCTTCGGGGTGAATAATCCTAACCGTCACCTTCCCCACCCCATTCCCTTAAAAAGGCGGACACCGCATGAAAGAGATTTTGTGTTGTGGGCGGAAGATAACTATAAGGCCATAAAAAAACGTTGAAAGGCCGCGCTCCCAGTTGCTCTCTATATCTAAAAGTATCTTGCTCCGACAAACTCACCACTGCATCGAGTCTTTCGGCCAGGGCGATACAGTTCCGAAAATTTTCGGTGGCATAACATTGAACGTCAAGCTGATTACACCGACCCCCTGTGACTAAATTTGCCTGAAATGGCTGAATACTGCAAAAAATCGGTTTCCGGTACTGATAATCTAGAGATTGGAACTCCCTCTCCGAATAATGGGCAAAAAAATGGTCATCGACCTGAATCCCATCCCCGTGACGCGCTTCATGGATCAGTTCAGCGACGCTCAGGGAACGGTACTGGGGCGACTGAACCCAGACCACCGGCATTAACCTGTACTCTCGCGCCTCCCGACTCACCCGCCTCTGTACCTCATCGGACACTCCCCGAAAATCCAGGAAGACCACCTTATAGTTTTGGCTTTGGATGTCTTTCATGACCTGGCCGAGGGTGTTAGTGGACGAATGAAACCGAATTTGAGGTTGAGAAAGCCAAGTTCCATTGGGAACTCCTGCGATCGCTAATCCTGGAGAGAGGCATCCCCACAAAGTTGACAGCCAAATTCCCGTTTTCTGAGATGGTCGTCGGTGCTTCTTGGTCAATAACCTAACCATTGTTCGCATCTTCCCTCCGATTTTTCCACTCCGCCCCGCATACTGTAATTCTCGATCCGCCCATTTCTCCATTTTTTTGATGACCTCGACCTCGATTCCTTCTTTCAAAACTATACCCATCAATCATTTGCTCTTTTTTTAAGTTTTTTACTTTTTTGTTAAGAAAGATTCCAACCGATATCGGCCTTACCTAGGGTTTGCTGAAAAAGTTTTTCGTGGGGGCAGGGTGTGGGGTGTGGGGTGTGGGGTTTTACCGATTTTCAGGTAGTCAGTTACCTAATTTTCAGGGAAAAAGTACCTGAATTTTACCCCCGATCCCTCCAAAGGTCGGCACTTTTTGAGGAAAAAAAAGTCTAAAAGCCTTA
>NZ_JASJFG010000959.1:0-4997 GCF_030065375.1 Microcystis sp. M49636_WE2
AGTTAACTCTATTGGTTGTTCTATTGTTGATCACGAAGCAACCCACAAAAAACTGAAAAAAATTGTCAAGTTTAGCAAAGTAAAAAAGTTCAGCTGTCAGATTTACTATTTGGACAGATAGATAGAGTCGGTTCCAATATACGCTCCCGATACTTGGGATGCAGACTCTATGGTGTAAATTAAAGTTTTCTTGTCTCGCTCAACTTAAATGTCAATCCTACGGTTTTTATCTAGCTAACGGAAAAGGTGATTAATAACACCAAAGCAACCAATAAAACCGCCCCTAATCCTTGCAAAATATACCATTTTTGCTGTTCTAAAGATGGGTATTTTGATAGATAAATCTTGGGTTCGCTACCATAGTTATTGATGATTCCTTCATCATCTACTGTATAGCCCTCTGGGAGAGGTATATTAAGTGATTGATAGTTTTGCCCGTTTATATCTAGTTTAACCTCAGCAGGAATTAATTCACTTCCATCGCTTGGGGAATAGACTGTCGCACCTGTCTCTTGATTAGATTTAGTAGAGTAGTGCATGATTATCTCTCTTCAAAATCTGAGTATAACACAGAATAAGGCGAAATGGTTTTTCGGCTAATTTTTTCCTAGGGCTTTAATCAGCAAATTTGGCTAATGTCGGCAAATTAAAGCCAAAAATATGATTTTATAACTTGACAAAGCTAGATAAAAACATTTAGTCATCTCGCTATTTACTTTTTAGAATACCAGCGCCATAAAACTCGCGCTAAACGTTGGGGATCATGACTAACTTTGGCAGTAACTTCATCTTCTGCCATTACATTCGCTAAAACAATGCGATAACCCATTTTTCCCACCTCCTCGCGGTCTAAAAACACAGGATGACTATGCTCTTGGGCGTATAATTGCAGAGATTGGGGCGATGGTGCAGTTCTTTGGGCCAAAACCGTATCAAAGATGCGTTCCTCGCAGACTTTTTCGATCGCCCGAATATGATCAGCCACCGAATAATTATCCGTTTCCCCCGGCTGGGTCATAATATTACAAACATAGACGCGGGGGACTGTCACCTGTGCTAGGGCCTGACGAATTGCGGGAACCAACAAATTAGGGATAATACTGGTATAAAGACTACCCGGCCCGATGATAATATAATCTGCCTCCTTGATTGCCGCTAAAGCAGCCGGTAAAGCGACCGGATCGGCAGGATGGCAGCCAATCTGACGAATTTGGCCCATAGCTTCGGTTATCTTCGATTCTCCCTCAATAATGCGCCCATCGGCTAACTTAGCCCAGAGACTAACATCGGTAAGGGTAGCAGGTAGCACTTTGCCGCGAATCGCCAAAACTTTGGCACTAGCATCGATCGCCTGTTCCAGATCGCCGGTAATCTCGGTCATAGCGCTGATAAATAAATTACCAAAACTGTGGCCCGATAAACCATCCCCGGCATGAAAGCGATATTGAAACAATTCCGTTAATAACTTTTCCTCATCGGCTAAAGCGGCGATACAATTGCGAATATCCCCCGGGGGTAAAATGCCCATTTCCCGACGTAATCGGCCTGAAGAACCGCCATCATCAGCTACGGTGACAATAGCGGTGATATTGGAACTATACTGTTTTAAACCGCGTAAAAGCGTCGATAAACCCGTACCGCCACCGATGGCCACGATTTTCGGGCCGCGATGGAGACGACGATGGGTGCGTAGGAGATCAACTAATTCCTCCGATGCGTCCGGTTGTAGTGCTTCTGTAATCGTTTCGACGGTGCGACTCTGACCCCAGAATAACAAAAAGACACCCAGCAAAACCGCCAGCGGCCCGGAAACAGAATTAGGGACCAAACGGGCGATCGTTTCTAATGCTTGGGAAACAAACTCTAAAAAGCGATTAACCGGGGTTAATTTTACCCAAATAGCCAAACCGAAGGAGGTGAGAAAAACGCCGGTTAAACTAATTAAAAGCCAGCGTTTGACAAAAAGACCGGGAGAAAGCCATTTAAACCAACGATTAACTCGTTTAGGCGTTTTTCTGCCCACAGAAGCGGCTATTTTCCCCTTCTGAGCGTTGAGTTCCCGTAGCGTCTGTTTAAATGGACTCATAGATGTGGCCTGGCAGCGAACGCATTGATTCTGGAGAGACTGTAGCCGAAAAAGGGGACAAACTCAAGCTTAATTAGGGTCTGCTGAAAAAGTTTTTTGTGGGGAGAGGGTGTGGGGTGTGGGGTGTAGGGTGTAGGGTTTTCCCGATTTTGAGGAGGTCAATTACCTAATTTTCAGGGAAAAAGTCCAGGGATTTTCCCCCCGATCACTCCCATATCTGGTACTTTTTGATTGCCAAAAAGTCTAAAAGTCTTACCCAACAAGGTTTTTAGATTTATTCAGCCAGCCTAACCTAACCTCCCACTTGGGAATAGGCCGCCTCGGAAATTGTGGGAATATCGGCGTATTTACCGATAACCGACTGTATAATGCTGTAAACACAGGCGGCAAATGCTCCCAAAAAGACGACGTTATAAAGAGTTTCTACCACTAAATTCGCCCCTAAACCCCTAGCGACGAAACCTAAGACCAATCCCAATAAATACACCAAAATATCGATTAAAATCGCCTGCATGGTGTTAAACCGGATAAAATGACTGATGCGGGGATTGCGTACCACGGCGAAAAAGAGGACAAGGAAGATAATTAAACTGCCAAAGCTTCCCAGAGAACTATAGAGAAAAGCTAAGGGATATAAGGCTATTGCTAAGGCCGCTCCTAAAAAAGGAATTTGCTGAAAGATAAAGATACCGAAGGCAAAAGCCGAATATAAGGGTAAAAGATATACTAAAGCTGCAAAAATGCGATCTTTTGTATCGGTTGAGCCGCGCCAAGTCATAATCTATTGTCTCCTGAGACTACTGCTAACTCTCTTCAAGATAACCCGGCAGCCCACCAGACTTCCCATAACCAAAGAAATTGATTGAGGCCGAACATTGTTGGGCCTCGATCGAGTTATTCTCAAACAGAGACGGGGTGCTTGATTTCCTGTAACAGAGCCAGATATTCCTCCTTAAAATACTTTAGGGTACTTAAAATCGGATTGGGAGCGCTTTGGCCAAGACCACAAAGACTGGTTTCTTTAACCATTTGACAGAGATGTTCTAGGTTTTCGAGGTCGTGAATATCGGCCTTTCGAGCGATAATTTTGGCCAATAATTCAAACATTTGTACTGTTCCCGTGCGACAGGGGATACATTTACCACAGGACTCCTCGCGACAGAATTCCATATAGAATTTCGCCACTTCCACCATGCTGGTGGTATCATCCATAACCACCATCCCCCCGGATCCCATCATCGAACCGAGTTTGGCTAAGGATTCGTAATCTACGGGAGTATCGAGTAAATTAGCGGGAATACAACCCCCGGAGGGGCCGCCGGTTTGTACCGCTTTCACCTGACCATCGGGAATACCACCCCCCATCTCCTCGACAATTTCCCGGAGAGTAATGCCCATCGGCACTTCAATCAGCCCATTATTGCGGATTTTTCCCGTTAAAGCGAAGATTTTTGTGCCTTTACTGCTGGCAGTACCGATATTAGCGTACCAAGCGGCTCCCTCGCGGATAATAGCGGCGATATTAGCGTAGGACTCCACGTTATTAATCAGGGTGGGACAACCATCGAGACCCGATTGGGCCGGATAGGGGGGACGGGTGCGGGGAGTGCCGCGGCCGCCTTCGATAGAATGGATGAGAGCGGTTTCCTCTCCACAGACAAAAGCTCCCGCCCCGATGCGGATATCCACCTTAAAATCGAAAGTGGACTCGAAGACTTGGGAACCCATTAAACCGAATTTTTTGGCCTGATTAATCGCTTTTTGCAGACGATCGATCGCCAGAGGATATTCGGCCCTAACATAGATATAACCATGGTCGGCCCCCACGGCATAGGCAGCGATCGCCATTCCTTCCAGGACTAAATGGGGGTCACTTTCCAAAACACTACGGTCCATAAACGCCCCGGGGTCGCCCTCATCGGCATTACAGATAACGTATTTTTGTTTACCCGGTTGTTTAGCCACCGTTGCCCATTTTAAACCGGTGGGATAACCCGCACCGCCCCGGCCGCGCAAACCGCTTTGGGTGATTTCCTCCACCACCTGGGCCGGAGTCATCTCGTAGAGGGCCTTGTAGAGAGATTGATAACCCCCGACGGCGATATATTCCTCAATGCGATCGGGATCGATTTTACCGCTATTTTCCCGGACAATTTTGACTTGATGGGAGAAAAAGGGATGTTTTGAGTCCCCTAATTGCACCTCGGTTTTGCCGCCGTTTAAGGCTGCAATAATGCTGGCCGCACTTTCCGGGGTGACTTCTTCGTATAAGAGATCCTGGGGATCCACTTCCACCAACGGACCGCGACCACAAAAACCCATACAACCGACCCCCACCACTTCGACTGTATCCTCTAGGTCTGCTTCTTTGACGGCAGTGGCGAGGTTTTTTTCGATTTGGAGGGAGTTAGCAGCTTGGCAACCGGTGGAAGTGCAACAATGCACCCGGATGCTTTTTTGTCTAGCTTTTTCCTTCTCGGCCACTGCCAATAATTCTTGTAAGTCCATATTCTTCTCAATCCACTAGAGTGAAAAATTACTGGGAGAAACTCTGTAGTTTCGCCAAGACAGTTTCCGAATCTTGTTTAGGGGCCACGACTCCATCGAAGACCACGGCCGGCGCAATCCCACAGGCCCCGATACAACGGGCCGACACTAGGGAAATTTCTCCATCGGCGGTGGTTTCTCCCACTTTGACATCAAAGGCGTTTTCGATGTCTTCGAGGATTTTGCCGCTGCCTTTGACATAACAAGCAGTCCCCATACAGATGATACAGGTGTGTTTTCCCGCCGGTTTCAGGGAAAAGAGATGGTAGAAGGTTGCTACCCCATAGACGCGACTGAGGGGCAGTTTTAGCGCCCGGGCAACGTAGAGGAGAACATCTTCTTCTAGGAATCCAAAGGCTTCTTG
>NZ_JASJFG010000365.1:0-1356 GCF_030065375.1 Microcystis sp. M49636_WE2
AGTGACACAGGGAACCCCATTAGCGATACAATTGCCAAAAAATATTTCGGCGAAACTTTCCCCGATAATTGCTTGAATTCCCCAACGTAAAATCGCTTGCGGTGCGTGTTCCCGAGAAGAGCCACAACCAAAATTACCATTGACTACCAGAATTTTTGCTCCTTGGTACTGGGGTAGATCGAAAGGATGACTCCCCTGTAAAGCCGCTCGATCATCAGCGAACACTTGTTCGCCTAAACCTTCAAAGGTGATACAACGCAAAAAACGAGCCGGAATAATGCGATCGGTGTCAATATCGTTGCCTCGCAAGGGTAAAGCTCGTCCGGAGATGGTTTTAACTTGACTCATGATCTTTTTCTAAGTTTTACTAGCAGTGATAAAAAAGGTGGTTGCATCTTGCCATACCCCCTGATCGGTGGCATTTTTCTCGATTTCTCGGCGATAATTGTTCACTAGAGTCGCAATTTCGCCAGCCGATAGGCGGTCAAAAGGGTTATGCTGAGGATAAAAATACTGCCCATACCAGAAGTTTTTGGCGGTTTCTAGGGGCAAATATCGACCTAGTTGTTCGACATTGACCGATATATTGGTAAATCCCGCATTTTCCAGCAATTGATGGCATTTTTCCGGGGTGGCGATGGGAGTATGCAGATTAGGCAACTCAAAACCAGATGTTTCGCGACAAACACCACTGATCAAGGGTAGGAAGTGGGATTCTAAATTATTACAGGAAAAAGCGACCGAACCGCCTTTTTTTAACCATTGATACCATTTTGCCAGCACTTGTGGGATATCGGGGAAAAGTGCAATCGCCAGAGAACAGGTAATCAGATCGAAACTAGACTCGGCAAAGTCAATGGCAGCTATATCGGCGTTAATTAGGTCAATATTCTCGATATTTAATGCTTCTAGCTTTTTTTCGGCTCTGGCAATCATTTCTGGCGTGAAATCAACCCCGATGACACTTTTTACTTTTGGGGCAATTGCTACCGCTATAAATCCCGTTCCCGTTGCCACGTCTAGCACAGATTGGCTTTTTTGTAAATAGAGATAATTTACTAATTTAAGGGCGCGAGCTTGTGTAAAATCGTTATCGTAATCGTGACGAAGGGCATAAAAATCAATTACTTGACGCTGATAATCGTTGCTCATCTTCTCTATTGCCCAATTATCGACAAAGACTGACCCAATTGACTTAAATTAAGAGCATGGCCCCCGGTAACTAGATAAACCGCGTCTGCTATTGTGCCAATTCTACGACAGAGATCGCCTAAACGATCGCGAAACAGACGACCGAGGGGATAAGCGGGAACCACACCCCAACCGGTTTCTTCCGCCACCAGAATAACATCAACC
>NZ_JASJFG010000249.1:0-4146 GCF_030065375.1 Microcystis sp. M49636_WE2
CGGTTTCCTTGGGACTTTCCTGAAAAAAAGCTTGACTTTGGGAGAGACGGAATCCCGCCCCCGTGACGGCGACGGTAGACAGGACCACTGCTGTAGCACCGAGAACAAGTCCGCGTTTGTTGATAACCATAGGTAATTTTCAGATAAATTAGGCTGTTCTTGCCGAAATGCTCTTTCTGGCTGACCGTCGAAATATCTTGGCAAAAAGGAGCGTTTAGGTTTACTGGAGACAGACAAAAGAACGCCTGTAGACTACTACTGTTATAACATTTATTATCTCTTTCTTTGTCAAACTGGTTATTTGAGTGGCGATCAAGTTGCCAGCAGCCCACCTCGCGACCTAAGATAACAGCAAAACTGTCCCGGATTTTCCCTATGAGCGATCAAATCCCTTCTTCCCTCTCCCTGGAACAAAAACGACAAAACCTGCGCCACCAAAGGCGATCAAAGGTGTGGCAAGCTCTAGGTCGCTTTCTGGTGGTTAGTGGTTTAGCGACGGGATTAGCTTGGGGGATGACTTCACCCTATTGGACAATTACCAAGGCCGGACAGGTGGAAATCGAAGGCACGGAATTAATGTCGTCCGAGTCGATTCGTGCTTGGCTAAAATTAAGCTATCCTCTATCTATCTGGGAATTACCCACCCATCAATTGCGAGCAAAACTAGCGGCTATTCCCGCTATTGCCGACGTTAAGATCGAGCGGCAATTATTACCCCCGAAAGTGATTGTTTCTATTCAAGAAAGAAAACCTGTTGCCCGTTGGCGTTCTCATCAACAGCAAGGTTTTTTAGATGCCACCGGAACGATAATTCCTCAAAACTATTATGGTCGAACTCTACCCAAAAGCCAATTACCTAGCCTAGAAGTGCTTGGTTACGACCGACAATATCAACAACAGTGGCAAAAAATTTATCCCTTAATTGATAACTTATCGATTAAAGTTACCGCCATCGATTGGCGCAATCCTAGTAATCTTGTACTAAAAACTGAACTGGGACAGGTCTATTTAGGTTTTTATAAAGATAGATTGCCGGAAAAATTAACCGCTCTCGTACAATCACGGCAATTGTCATCCAAGATACCTCTAGCGCGAATTATCTACATTGACCTGAGCAATCCCGATGCTCCCACTGTACAATTAAAACCGCAGCCAGCCCCTAGGGTTGCCAAAGTAACGGCAACTGGCAGGGATTAACTGGAATTGATCAGTAAATAACTGCAATTATTCCCCTTATGTATTGCCAAAAAAACCAAATTATGATTTTATGAACAAGAAACTGATAATGTAGATACTGGAACCGACATAATATTAGTGATAGTGTTAACATTGCATCTCTGATTCATCAAACCAATAACAGAATCTTGTACTAATAGTGTTCCAATTCCAATGACATCGATTAATGAAATTGTTTCCACCTATCCCAATCTGAACAGTAACGATTATGCCAGTTCAGCTATGAGCGAAGATAATCATTACTCTCAGAATAATGCTGGAGTATTATTTACTCGTCCCCATGAATCACAGATGACACCCCGAGAAGAAAGTCGTAGTAATCGCATCGTGCCGAGCAATGTCGCCAAGATCAAGGTGATCGGGGTCGGCGGTGGGGGCTGTAACGCCGTTAACCGCATGATCGCCAGTGGCGTGACCGGAATCGAATTTTGGGCAATTAACACCGACGCGCAAGCCCTAGCCCATTCCTCCGCCCCCCAGAGGTTACAAATCGGGACAAAATTAACCCGAGGCCTAGGGGCGGGCGGCAATCCGGCCATCGGACAGAAAGCGGCGGAAGAATCTCGGGATGAAATCGCCCAAGCATTGGAAGGAACCGATCTAGTCTTTATTACCGCCGGCATGGGCGGTGGCACGGGAACGGGGGCCGCTCCAATTGTGGCCGAAATTGCCAAAGAAATCGGCTGTTTGACCGTGGGAGTTGTGACCCGTCCCTTTACCTTCGAGGGTCGTCGTCGCACTAATCAGGCCGATGAAGGGGTGGGCGGTTTACAAAGTCGGGTCGATACCCTGATTATTATCCCCAATAACCAGTTATTACAGGTAATACCCGCCGAAACTCCCCTACAGGAGGCTTTTCGCGTCGCTGATGATGTGCTGCGGCAAGGGGTACAGGGTATCTCGGATATTATCACTATCCCCGGTCTGGTGAATGTGGATTTCGCCGATGTGCGGGCAGTGATGGCCGATGCGGGTTCGGCCCTAATGGGCATCGGCATCGGTTCCGGAAAATCTCGGGCTAAGGAAGGAGCGATCGCTGCTATTTCCTCGCCGTTACTGGAATCCTCGATCGAAGGGGCGAAAGGCGTAGTCTTTAACATCACTGGTGGTCAAGATCTAACCCTACATGAAGTCAATGCCGCCGCCGAAATTATCTATGAAGTGGTGGATCCCAACGCTAATATCATCTTTGGGGCAGTAATTGACGAGAAAATGCAGGGAGAAGTCAGAATTACCGTCATTGCCACCGGTTTTTCCGGCGAATCCCCCTCTCGTCCCACCACTAACAAGGTGGTGATCAATACCCCCGCACCTAGTCCTGTCCCGACTCCCGAACCAGCAAAACCCGCAGGATTAGATATCCCCGAATTCTTGCAACGTCGTCGTCCTTTTGATCGCTAACCTCCTATGACTGCCATTGCCCTCACCATCGCCGGTTCCGATAGTGGTGGCGGCGCGGGAATTCAAGCTGATTTGAAAACCTTCGCCTTCCACCGAGTTCACGGGACCTGCGCCCTTACCTGCGTTACCGCCCAAAATACCCTGGGGGTCGAGCGCGTCGAGTCCTTAAGTCCAGAAATGGTGACAGCCCAAATCGATGCCGTGGTCGGGGATCTGGGTGTGCAAGCGGTCAAGACAGGAATGCTGTTCAGCAGCGAGATTATCGAAGCAGTGGCCGAGGCGATCGAGCGCTGGCGTTTGACCAGTTTAGTGGTGGATCCGGTTATGGTTTCGCGGGTAGGAGCCAAATTAATTGATGATCGAGCTTTAGATAGTCTTTTTAATAGTTTAATTCCTCTGGCTTCGATTATTACCCCTAATCGTTACGAAGCGCAGCTTTTAAGTGGCATCGAGATCAATGATTTTGAGGCGATGAAAGCGGCCGCCGAAATTATTTTCCAGAAGTCGGCCACACCGGTATTAGTGAAAGGAGGAGGTATGAAAGGCCGGCTGCGTGGGGTTGATATCTGCTTTGATGGGCAGGAATGGGAAACTTTTAAGACCAGAAGCGTCGAAACCAATAATACTCACGGGACTGGTTGTACCCTATCGGCCGCGATCGCCGCTAACCTCGCTTTGGGTGATGACCTGAAAATAGCGGTGAAAAAAGCCAAGGATTACGTTACTAACGCCCTCGATCATTCCCTCCCTATCGGTCAAGGAACCGGTCCTGTGGGGCATTTTTACCGCTTAAAAGCCCTAAATTAGTCAAAATTCATGACCACTACGCCGCGTATTTCCCCCCAAGTACCCCAGAGTTGCACTGATCGCCCCTCGGTTCCCCTCTCGGTCTATCGAGAATTGGTCAAAGAATTGCAGGCCAGCCAGGTACGGGTGGAATTTCTAGAAGCACAAAACCAGCAACTTGTCAAGAGTAATCGGCAATTACGTCAGGAAATCGAGACAGTAGTTGATCAGGGAAGACGATTAGAAAAAGTGGTAAAGAGTTTTGAGAGGAATCCCGTCGAGGAACCCTCCTTCGTCATCCCGGTTCCTCCCCGTTTGGTTACACCTCCCTCTCCTTCGCTGCGGGTTAAGGAAGAAATCCCGGTCACTCGTCCCATCACCGTTACTGCTTCAAAACAGCCATTTTCTAAAAATAGTTGGTTATTGGTCGGGTCAATTATTGTCGTGGTTCTTACCTCCGGTTTAGGGGCTTTTTGGCTTATTTCTGCCTCTAGAAACCCGGGTTCGACCGACTGATTGACTACCACCTCGGCATTTTAAGCTTAATTTCTTGCCCTTAGTCGGTTTTAACAGTCAGGGAAGTGGCTCTTCTAGGTTCTGTGTGATAAGTTTAACTTACAATATGATCGATCAATCTTTGTGTCCTTTGTGTCTTTGTGGTTCGTTCCACCCCCTCGCTAGAAGGAATGTATCTTAGAATACATTTTACCCACCAAATCCAAG
>NZ_JASJFG010000475.1:0-5000 GCF_030065375.1 Microcystis sp. M49636_WE2
ATATTCCACGAGATTTTTGAGAGTATTGTCACGACTACCATCATTGACGCAAACGACCTCATAACTGGTATTTAGTGCCTCTAAAACCGCTAAAAGTCGCCCAAAGAGAGCATCGATATTTTCTTCTTCGTTATACAGAGGAACAACAACAGATATTTTCACCGGTATTTGATTTGATAGCATATTAATTTACAAAAAAATTAGAGAAATTTTCTAACAAATATCAGCAGTTAAAACTTGTTCGTACTTAGCGGCTGCTTGCTGCCAAGTATAATTATCTTCAATTAACTTGCGAGCATTTCTAGATAATTTTTCTCGTAACTCTGCCGATTCAAAAAGACTACTAATCGCCGTACAATATTCCTCAATACTATTAGCCCTTAAGGCTGCTAGAGGAACATTATTTCCTTCCACTGTTAATCCTTCTAAACCTCGATCGCTGGCTACCACTGGCACCCCCGCAGCCATAGATTCTAGGGTTTTAAACTTCATTCCAAAACCTGTTCTTAGGGGAATAACTGCCACAGTTGCCTGATGAAGATAGGTGGTCATTGATGGTACTCGTCCCGTCACAATTACTCCTTTTAACTTAGTTAATTCTTGCACTTCTAGGGATGGATTAGCACCGACTAGAGTTAAAGTAGTATCGGGATAAGTAATTTGAATACGAGGTAAAATTTCCCTAGCTAAAAAACAGGCCGCATCGATATTAACCCAATAATCTAACCCACCGAGAAAAACTAAATTATGTCCAGAAGGCTCCTCGGTACGATAGGGAAATAAATCTAAATCGACTGCATTAGGAATTAAATAAATCTCTCCATTGGGGGCAAATTCTTCCATTTGTTTTTGATCATCATCGGTGGTGACGACAATTTTTGAGAATTTCTGCACAGTTTTTTGTTCGTAGCGACGCAGGAGAGGAAGGTAGAGACGATCCCGTAATTCTTGACTAGAAACCCCAATTTCTAATTGACTTTTGCCAGTTTGATAGAGGGAACTATGCACATCAATTACTGTCCTAATTTGCTGTTTCCATTGGGGACGAATATAAATTTCATTAACGCTATGTTCACTGGTAATTACTGGGAATTTTTGACTCTTAACTGCCCTATCTATCCAGTTCTGCATCTCTTGAGAATAGCCAAAAAGTACATTGGGAGGTGTTCCCGTTTGCAGGAATTGAGCTAATCTTTGCAGTTTAGAAATTATTCCAGTTTTGGCATCTCGAGGACGGGGAAAAACTACCAATTCACTAACAAATTTACCTAACTTTCCTACCTCCTCATCGCTGACATCAGCAGTACGCTGAACGATGAGAGTAATATCATGATTTTTGCTGAGATATTTGAGTAAATTAAAAGTTCTGCCCTGAGTTCCTCCTTTGCTAGGTGGATAGGGAAAGGTGGAACTAATCATTAAGATATTCATAGCTATTCCTCTAAACGATTTTCTACCATCATGCGGACAATATCGGTCATTTTGTATCGTGCTTGCCAACCTAATTTTTCCTTAGCTTTGTTGGGATTGCCGCGACTAATGGCTAAATCTGTTGGTCTTAATAAACTTTGATCGGAAATTACATGATCTGGCCAATTTAAGCCCACAGTAGCAAAAGCTGTGGCGACAAAATCCTCCAGTTTTGAACTTTCTCCCGTGGCAATGACGTAATCATCGGGTTGCTCCTGTTGCAGCATTAAATACATCGCTTCAACGTACTCCGGTGCCCAACCCCAATCCCTTTGAATATCCATATTTCCTAAGTGTAAAGTCTCGATACTTCCCCGGGCAATTTTAGCCACGGCAGCGATAATTTTTTGGGTAACAAAGCGCTCGGGACGCAGGGGAGATTCATGATTGAAAAGTATGCCTGAACAGGCAAAAATTCCGTAGGCTTCTCGATAATTAGCCACTTCCCAAAAAGCCGCCGATTTGGCCACAGCGTAGGGACTGCGAGGACGAAAAGGGGTATTTTCGTCGGCAGAATTATCGCCGATATCCCCGAAACATTCACTCGATCCTGCATTATATAATTTAATTTTTGCTCCGGTAAATCGAATTGCTTCTAAGAGATTTAAGGTTCCCGTGGCAATACTTTCTAAGGTTTCCACCGGCTGCTCGAAGGATAAACCCACAGAACTTTGTCCAGCCAAATTATAGACCTCATCGGGCTGAATTTTAATTAAGACCTGTAGGACACTGCGAAAGTCATTCAGTGCCATTGATTCTAGTTTTACCTGTTCCTTGATTCCCAAACGTTTCAGGTTACTAAAAGAGGACATTTGGGCATCCCGGGAGGTGCCACAAACTGTATAGCCGGCTTTTAACAGTAATTCGGCTAGGTAGGCTCCATCCTGCCCCGATATACCACAAATTAACGCTTTTTTACCCATTTGTTTACAATAATTTACTTTTGAAGGTTTAACATCGCCTTGGCGGCCTCGCTTAAATAACCGATTTGTCCGTAGGCATAGAGAAGATTATCAAAGCTTTTAGCGGGATCATTGATAAATTTGACATATTTAACCAATCCTCTCAGCAAACGCTCACCTCCTCGCCTAAATTGGGCCAATCCCGTCTTTCCTGCCACTTCTTCCCGGTAGTGTTCGCTGATGCCTTGCCACCAACTGCGACGCATAAACCATTGACGATTGATTCTTTCTGGGGCAACATTGTGTTCCACCAATGCTGCGGGAAAATAGCCCACTTGCCATCCCTGGGCGATTGCTAGTTCTGTAGTGTATAATTCCTCGTTAGAGAGAAGTTTTTTACCAATTCTTCCCAAATTAGGGTCAAAACCGCCAATATTCTCCAAGAAATCTCGCCGAATCGAGTAATTAACCCCTCGCGGAGTTAAATTCGCCTGGCTAATGTATACCACATTGTCGCCCAAATCGAAAGCCCCTAAACCCCCTGCTAACTCATCGGATAACCAATTGGGTTGACTGTAGCCTTGCGGCCAAATTAAGGTGACTTTTCCCCCTGCTACTGCCAGTTTTTGGTTATTTTCGTAGGCATTTAACAGAATTTGCAACCATTGAGGACTAGCGATCGCATCGTCATCCAAATAGGCTAAAATCGGCGCTCTAGTTTCCCTCGCCCCGCGATTTCTGGCGGTAGATAGCCCTAAAATAGGTTCGTAAACGTATTTTAGCCGCCCATCTCCCAGACGCGACTCGGCCACTTGACGGGTTTTATCGGTAGATGCGTTATCAACCACTAAAATCTCACAATCTGGGCAAGTTTGCGCCAAAAGACTATCGATCGCTGCTGCTAGGTAGTGATCGCGGTTGTGGGTACAGATAATCCCTGCTATTTTAGGAGCCATGGCTATCAAGGTTACTCATTCCAATACCCTAAAACTTAACATCCCTTTAGAAAAATGTAAAAATGCTTTTTTAACCCGGAGACAGGAGACTCCGAGACAGGAGACAGGAGATTGCTTTTTACTGATAGCGTTTCTCGTAAAGATGAAGTATAACCTAATTTGGTATTGACGACCGACTGCCCAAAAGGAAAACTTCCTATCTCACCATTAAGATAACTGCTATAACACTCTCCACTGATAACTGATTACTGATTACTGAAAATATTATGCCGAAAGTAACTGTTTGTATTCCCACCTATAACCGCGCCGATTATCTCAGCTATTCGATTAATAGTGTCTTGGGGCAGACTTATGAAGATTTTGAGTTAATTGTTTGTGATGATGGTTCTTCTGATCGTACCCCAGAAGTGGTGGCAGCATTTCAGGATTCGAGAATAATTTATCTGCGTCATCCCCAAAATCTTGGCAGAAGTTTAAATATGCGATCGGGTTTTACGGCTGCTCGGGGAGAATATTTTATTAAATTCGATGATGATGATGGACTAACTCCCGAATTTTTAGCGAAAACTGTACCTATTTTAGATCAAGAAAAAAAGGTTGATTTTGTCTGTACCGATCACTGGATTATTGATAAATTTGGACAAAAAGTGGCAGCGGCAACCCAAGAAAATTCAGCCAAATGGGGCAAGGACAGATTACAAAAAGGGATTATTCCCGATTTAGAAAGACAAACTTTTTCCTATCAAAGTTTACAGGTGGGTTCGACTCTTTTTCGTTATCAATCTTTAGCCGATGTGGATTATATGCGCTCTCAAGCTGATGGTTGTGAAGATTTTGATTTATTGGTGCGTTTAGCTTTAGCGGGAAAACAAGCTTATTTTCTGCCAGAATTATTAATGGAATATCGTTTTCATGGCGGTCAAACTAGCTTAAAACAAGCGGTTCACTTTTTGCAAGCAAAATTGTTTTGTACAGAAAGTTATCACTTTAAAGATGTAAAATTAGAGGAAGAAAGAGTGAAAAAGGCGGCTTTTTTACAGGAATGTTTGGGGATAAAATTAATTGAAAAGGGAGAAAGCGAAGCCGGGCGAGTTTTAATAGAAAAAGCCTCGCAATTGTCAGGAAAATCCCGACGAGCTAGACTGGGTTTACTGCTTTCCTATTTACCTCTCAACTTGAGACAATTAGCTTTTCAAGGTTTCCGTCAACTACGCCCCAAAGATTACGCTGAACAGGTGAGAGCCGTATAAACTATAACTTATAAGTAGGTAGGTGTTAAAAATTGTCAGACACCCCCCTTATCAAGGGGGGATATAGGGGGGATATATCTTCTATTTAATTAGAACCACTTACTTGGCAGTTATCTTAATGGTCGGGTAGGAAGTTTTCCTTTTGGCGAGTCGGCCGTCGATACCAAATTAGGTTACACTTCATCTTTGTGACCAACGCTACCAGTTTTTTAATTTAACTATCTATGGATACTATTCACGTTACAGGAATTCGTGCCTACGGTTACACAGGATATCTGGCCGAAGAACAGGTTTTAGGTCAATGGTTTGAGGTGGATTTATCCCTAGAAGTTGATATCAGCATTGCTGGCAAAAGTGACGCGATTGAAGATACTCTAGATTATCGACAGGCGATCAAAATTGTCAAACACCAGATTGAAACC
>NZ_JASJFG010000707.1:0-5960 GCF_030065375.1 Microcystis sp. M49636_WE2
AGAATAATATCTGTATGAAGGGGATTTTCTGGAATACGACTGGTAATTAGGGCAAAGATAATGTGTTGATAGCCTCCAATTTGATTGGTTAGGCAATAAGCAGGACGAACCTTACTGGAAGATAAATCGTCGAAGGGAAATTGAATTAATACAATTTTACCCTTCATTAGTTACAGGTTGTCCATCGTTAAGAGTATAAATATCTTCTTCGGGATCTTGCAGAAAAGCAAAGCTAGGGTTATGGGAAACGGCATCTAGCCAGTTTTTTTCGTTCAGTTCATCCTCCGACATCAAAAGAATGACGCGCACAAACCGATCTTTTTCTTGGGGAATAGGATGATCAAGTTGAATTTGTCCTTGGGTATTGAGGATACCAGTGGTTTCAATCGCACGCATAGCAAAACCTAAAAGAAGTGATTCGATTCTAACATTAAAGTAACCATAAAAAGCGGTGACGGGCAACTACAGCGATCTCCATTCTCAGGCTCCCCCTATTAGACTTCATCTTTTTATTGGTTATTGGTGCGCTTCCATATAGGCTCGGAGCAACTGATAACAGTTAACAGTTAACAGTTAACTGCTAACTGTTAACTGATTAGGAGAGATCGCACACAACCCGAAACCCGTGTCCGTAGCCGAGAACATCCATGTCGCCGCGATACGCGGAACGGCAAAGTCCGGGATAGGAGTCACAAGCGCCGCCACGGAGTGATGATTTGATACCTAGATAATTACCCCATGGAATACTGCCATTTTTTTTAATATTGTCTGGTTTGGTTGCATAACTTGCGTGATATTTATCCGCACACCATTCCCAAACATTGCCGTGCATATCATAAATTCCCCAAAGATTAGGTCGCTTTTGCCCAACAGGATGAGTTACATTATCTGAATTATCAATAAACCAGGCATAATCTCCTAGTTGACTTTCATCATCGCCAAAACTAAATCGGGTTTCTGTGCCAGCGCGACAGGCATATTCCCATTCTGCTTCTGTAGGCAAACGGTAGTTTTTTCCGGTTAACTTGCTCAGTTGTTTACAAAAGACTTCAGCATCATCCTTACTAACAGATTTTACTGGGTTCTGGGAATTTCGTGAAAAACTTGAACTAGCTTTTTCCATCACCGCTTGATACTGTGCTTGGGTGACGGGATATTTGCCTATCTGAAATGCTGGCACAATTACTTCATGTATCGGTTTTTCATCTTCATACTCATTAGAACCCATGTTAAATTTACCGGCGGGTATATCCACCATTTCTAAGTGAAAGTCTGGAGGCAATGAGGTAATATTTTGGCTAATTTTTATATTTTGACTAATTTGTTTTCGTTTTTGTTTTCGTTGAATAGGCTCATTAGCTGACCGAATTACCCTAGGTGATACTTGTAATAATTTATCAACATTTACCTCTGCCAAGCTAAATTTAGAGTTAGCTGCCAATTTGTCATGACCGTAAGCCATTAAAGCTTTTAGCTTAATATGACTACCCCAATAGCGAAGCGACTCTTCATATTCTTTGGTTTTTTCTTCATCTAGTGCAAATTCTTCTAATTTTGCTAAAATTTTCTTATCATTTTCTAAATCTGACAATAACAATGGCCATTTTAAACTAATCGCAGTAAATTTACCTAACTGTTCAAAAGTTAGAGAAGGAACTAACAAATTATCATTCTCATCTCGCTCCTCAAAAAATAAACCAGTTTCATTAGCGATATAAACCTTGAGACGAAAGACATTGATAAAGTGTTTAATCCGTCGCGGATTGTAATCCAATGCGGGAGCCACCATCATAATGATATTCCGCACTGTTTGGGAATCTCTATTATCAGATTTGTTGACTTGAATCGCTTCTAATCGCTTAATTACAGATGCTCGTGCTTTCTCTTTTTCGGTTTGTTCAGATTCTATCGAAGGATTATCTAGAGACAAGTTTTTTAAATCACTTGTCTGATTACTTGTTGCAGAAGTGAGATGCTTTTGCGAATTATTTCTCTGGGGTAAAGCTAACTTAAACTTACCCCAGAATGACTGAAAAAATGTAAAATGAGGTTTAGCTGGCTGTAAATTGGGAGGAGTTGAAGTAGCAAGCTGAATCAAAAAACGCTCAAAATCTGACTGGGATGGTTGGGGAACTAAAAAGGGAAGCTGGACAAACTTTTCAATGAAAGTATAACCATAAGCTAACCCTTTATTAGCACTACGTCTCGCTAAAATATCAGGATCAATTTCTGTGGTTTCTGACGGTAAATACTTGAGAATGTTTTCGTATTTTACCGCTAAACTAGCGGCTACTTTTTCTCTGTCCATTCCTAAAATAAACACCACTGAAGGATCATCAGCAATCATCAAGTTAATCGCTTGCATCAAGTCCGCTGATTTTGGATGTTCACAACGATCTAAATCGTCAATAAATACATATACTCGATCATTGCCAATATAAGCATCAACAATTTTAGCAAAATCTTCATGAAATTCTTCTACAAATGCCGATTGTTTTTTATAATCTGGGGCTTCTATGTATTTAATTAGGTTGTTTTTAGGGTTTTGGAGTAACCTTTGAAAATTTCTCGATAAACTCTTAATACCAGCAAAAATTCCTGCTCCTGATAAAGTTAAACCTCCGGCGGTAAATAACAGTTTAAAAACTGAATTAATTTTACTCCAAAAAACATCTTGAGAGGTTGTTGCTCTGATTAATTCGTTAATTCCTTCAACTCCATAAATGATTAAAATAAAAGGAATGGCAATTGAGGCACAAATCACAAAAATTATTAATGGTAAAGCTTTAATTAATTCAAATAAGCCTTTTTCTAAGTTAAAACGCAATAATTGTAATTTAAAATGGCCTAGGATAATTCGAGGCAAATCTCGCCAATTTTTGGGCGTAGAAATCTGCTTAATAAAAGACAGCGCAAAAGCTGCCCATACCGACTCCGCTTTATCGTGTCGCCAAGCATTAAACCAAACCGTCCGACCTCCCTTTTTTCGTAAATATTCCTCTAACATTTTCATAAAAGAAGACTTGCCACTACCCCACTCTCCCTCAACCGATAAAGTTAGGGGTGGTTGTGTCTGCTCATGCAACAAAAATTCAGCGATCGCTATTACATAAGGCTCAAATCCGAGAGCATCATTATTAGTAGCTTGATCGCTGACGCTAGTATTGCGGATAGATTCAGGAGAATCGGACATGGTAGTCATTTTTAGGTGACAGAGAACGGAGAGTAAAATAGATTACCCTAAGTAAGTGGTTCTAATTATACTAAATCTGGTTATTAAAAACTGATTATTTATTCCCCCTTTTGCCTCTTTAGGAAAGTCAGACCAATCCGTTTTTAATAAGATAATTAACTCCCAATCCAACTTGAAGAACCCGCTCCCCACCCTCCTATACATTTTAAATAGGTGGCAGTTTAGGGAGAACTGGAATAGGTGTACAAGCTGCCCCACCCATGACCGTCAGTTTATTGGCGTTGGAAACGTTCCAACGCAGCCACCAGCGCATCCACCTCGGCTTTAGTATTGTAGAAAGCCAAGGAAGGGCGCACCGTTGCCTCGAGACCAAAGCGTCGCAGAATAGGTTGAGCGCAGTGATGGCCTGCCCGCACGGCAATCCCTTCCCGATTCAGGGCTTGTCCAATCACTTCCACATCAAATCCCTCTAGCACAAAGGAAAGCACGCCGGCCTTATCGGCTGCCGTCCCAATCAAACGCAGGCCCGGGATGGTTGTCAGTCCCGCAGTGGCGTACTCCAGAAGTTCATGCTCGTAATTGGCAATGGTGGTCAAACCAATCTGCTGAACATAATCCAAGGCCGTCCCTAAGCCAACGGCATCGGCAATATTGCCCGTTCCAGCCTCAAAACGAGTGGGAGCCGCCTGATACACGGTACGCTCAAACGTCACATCCACGATCATGTTGCCGCCGCTTTGCCAGGGAACCGTGGCATTTAAAAGGTCTTCTTGACCATAAAGTACCCCGATCCCTGTGGGACCAAAGACTTTATGCCCGGAAAAGACGAACCAATCACACCCTAATTGTTGAACATCGATCGGAATGTGGGAAACCGATTGAGCGCCATCTAACAAGACTTTAGCCCCGACCCGATGGGCTAAATCAATGATTTGTTTGGCGGGAGTAATGGTTCCCAAGGCATTGGAAACATGGGAAAAGGCCACCAGTTTTGTGCGGGAGTTGAGTAATTGTTGGTACTCTGCCAGTAAAATCTGCCCGTGGTCATCCACAGGGACAACCCGCAATTTTGCTCCCGTTTGGGCGGCTAGTTGCTGCCAAGGCACAATATTGGCATGGTGTTCCAGATGGGTGAGGACAATCTCATCCCCCGCTTGTAGGGTTTGTTGTCCCCAGCTTTTTGCCACCAGATTAATGCCTTCCGTTGTCCCCCGCACGAAAATGATTTCGTTAGCAGATGAGGCATTGAGAAAACGGCGTACCGTTTCTCTGGCCGCTTCGTAAGCATCTGTGGAACGGGCCGCTAATTCATGGGCGGCACGATGCACATTGGAATTTTCATGGCTATAGAAATGAACGAGGCGATCGATGACTGCTTGGGGCTTTTGAGTTGTTGCGGCATTGTCGAACCAGATCAGTGGTTTGCCATTCACCCGTTCTTGCAGGATAGGAAAATCCAGGCGAACGGTATGAACATCAAAGAAGCTGGGTCGTTGAACGCTTCGCCCGCTGGCATGGGGGACAAAAAGGGGATCGATCGCTGGGACTTGAACAAGCTGGCCCGGCTTGGCCACTACCGCCGGAAGGTCGGGGATTTTTGTTTCTAACTCCTCAATGAAGTAGAAAGAGGGGGTTGCTAAGGGTACAGCCAAGGGAACTGTGGGCCGTTCGCCCACAGCAGCCGGGGAAGTTGCGGGGGTGGATGGCACCAGATAATCCCGGTCTGGACTCAACCCCTTCGCCACCTCGGCCTTAAGGTCGTGCCGTTGTAGTTCTTGAATTATCGTCTGGGCGAGATGCTCAAGAAGGTCAGGTTGAAATAAGGGGTTAAGAGAAATGTTCTCGACCTCAGTTGGGGCAGTGGTGGGCGGGGATACAGAGGGTAGATTCCCCGCCGCCTTTTCAGGGATCAGTTCAGGGTTAGTCATAGTCGTAGATGTGGTATTGGTTGACATCAACGTTCTCCAGTACGGCCGCCGCATCGTCGGTCAACACTGCCAACGAACAGTAGAGGGAGACCAGGTAAGAGGCGATCGCCTTGCGACTAATCCCCATAAATCGCACCGACAAGCCAACTCCCTGTTGACCGGGTAAATTGGGCTGATAGAGACCGACCACCCCTTGACGGCTTTCTCCTACCCGCAATAACAAAATATTGGTTTTGCCTTGTTCATTCACGGCCAACTTATCGGAAGGAATCAAAGGCACGCCCCGCCAGGTAATAAACTGAGACCCGAATAATGACACCGTGGCAGGGGGTACACCCCGTCGGGTTGCTTCTCGGCCAAAGGCCGCGGTCTCGCGTAGCGAGAGCGTTGCGACCGCTTTAGGATGGGCGAGGAAAAATGCCGGTTCCTTCCACACCTTCACCAGCAACTCATCCAAATCGTCTGGCGTGGGCGCACCATTGCGAGGTTGCACTTTCTGGGAATCAACAATATTGTTGAGCAATCCGTACTCATGGTTGTTGATCAACTCATTTTCTTGACGTTCCTTCAGGGTTTCGATCGTCAGGCGCAATTGTTCATGGATCTGATCGTGGGGACTGCTGTAGAGATCGGACACGCGAGTGTGAACATCCAGTACCGTATTCACCGCACTCAAGAAATACTCCCGGGGGTTCTCTTCGTAATCCACAAAGGTTTCGGGCAGCTCCCGCTCATCTCGTTCAGAGCAAGCCACCTCAACCCGGGAGGCATCCCTGACTTTGTTGAGACGATAAATCCCCGCTTCAACGGGTAGCCAATGCAAGAGGCGAACGAACCAC
>NZ_JASJFG010000720.1:0-1602 GCF_030065375.1 Microcystis sp. M49636_WE2
AAATTGGTCACAAGAAAGATTATCTCAGACAGCTGCCACCACTTCTCTAGAAGAATTACGTCAAGAATTGGAGACCGAGATTGAGCAAGAAAAAGCCGCAGAAGTCTGAAACCGAAATTGTGCGAGTTTTTACTCAATTATGCCTAATCCAGTATCTCCAAATTGATTATATCGGGGCATATTAACCTTAATTATCTAGACCACAGTTTTTATGAATCCCCTCGTCAATTATTTTCGCAACCTGCACGAAATCCACTCCTCCCAAGCAGCCGTAAAAGAAACCTCCTACTACGGCACTCTCGAAACTCTCCTCAACGAAATCGGTAAAACCCTAAAACCGCGAGTCCGCTGCATTATCAACCTCAGAAATCAGGGTGCGGGATTGCCAGACGGGGGACTTTTTAATGTCGATCAATTCCCCAAAAATCAAGAATTAGAACCTTTTACGGCGATTTTTCCCGAAAGAGGCGCGATCGAGATTAAGGGAACCAAAGAAGATGTCAAAAAAATCGCCACCAGCGAGCAAGTACAAAAATACTGGCAAAAATACGGTCAAGTATTAGTCAGCAATTATCGCGATTTTCTGCTCATCGGTCGCAATAGCCAAGGTCAACCGGTAGAATTAGAAGCCTATAGTTTAGCCCCGTCAGAAGCCGAGTTTTGGCTAAAAACCTCAAATCCATCCAAATTTGCCGCCGAACACGGTGATAGCCTCTTAGAATACCTAAAGAGAGTGCTTTTACAGGCGGCTCCTATCACTTCACCGGCCGATGTTGCTTGGTTTCTTGCTTCCTATGCGCGGGACGCAAAAGCACGCTTAGAACATCATTCCGATCTTCCTGCTCTGGCCAATATTCGTCAAGCTTTAGAAAATGCCCTAGGTATCAAATTTGAACGGGAACAGGGAAATAAATTTTTCCGTTCTACCCTCGTGCAAACCCTCTTTTATGGTTTATTCTCCGCTTGGGTATTATGGCACAAGCAAAACCTCAATCGCGAGGATAAAGAGGATAAGTTCGATTGGAAATCCGCAGCCCACCATCTCCATGTTCCCATGTTAGCGATCCTATTTGAGCAGATCGCCGCACCGAGTAAGTTAAAATCTTTGGGATTAGTAGAAGTCTTGAATTGGACCGGTGCAGCTTTAAATCGAGTGCGACGAGAGGAATTTTTTCGTCAATTCGATGAGGGACAAGCGGTACAGTATTTCTATGAACCATTTTTGCAAGCTTTTGATCCCGATTTACGCAAAGAATTGGGAGTTTGGTACACTCCTCCAGAAATTGTTCGCTATATGGTAGCGCGAGTCGATCGAGTTTTACGAGAAGAATTAAATATCGAGGACGGTTTAGCTAATCCCGATGTTTATATTCTCGATCCTTGCTGTGGAACTGGTGCTTATTTAGTCGAGGTTTTGCGCTATATTACCGATACTTTACAGGAAAATGGGGCGGGTGCTTTAGCCATGGCTTTGGTGAAAAAAGCAGCCATAGAAAGAATTTTCGGTTTCGAGATTTTAACCGCTCCTTTTGTCGTCGCTCATCTACAATTAGGTTTATTCCTGCAAAGTTTGGGTGTACCTTTAATAGAAGATAGTGAACG
>NZ_JASJFG010000993.1:0-1473 GCF_030065375.1 Microcystis sp. M49636_WE2
TCGTTTACAGGATGAGGACGAATTAGCCAGAATTATTCCTTTAGTAGGAAGATTTCCGGTGACGGTAACTGATATAAAACACACAGAAAGTTTGAGCGTCGAGGAACCTTTTCGACTGGTAACGGTGGGGGATAAACAAACAATCGTGCCTCTCCCCGGTTGGCAAGCAATTCTCAAAGCGATCGATCCTGTAGCGATTTTATGGCCTAGCGATCAATTACCTCGATCGATTGCCACCAGGTCTGAGGAAGTGTTATTAGTCATCGATCGAGTTTTGGCCGAATGGGACGTGAACAATTATTATCTAGTGGAGAGGGATAATTCTGTCTTTTTACAATGGTTTGATAGTTCCCCCGATGTCACCATACTAGGTGAATTGATCTTGATTTTAAGAGCAAAAAATATCCTCGATGAAAACAACATCACCGAACCCTGGCAAATGGACGACTAAATCAGTGATCAGTGATCACTGATCACTGATCAGGTTTAAGCTATTAGTTATGAGTGGGAACAAGAAAATAGATATAGCAGTTTTCATCAGAATGAGGTATGAGCAAGGAGCTTAAACCCTTTGTTGGCAAAACTTGTCGATACCTCAGTAACGTGAAAAGCACTATAAACTGATAACTGATAACTGATAACTGATAACTGATAACTGATAACTGACAACTGATAACTGATAACTGATAACTGAATATATGCGTGCAGTAATTTGTGGATATTATGGGAGAGGAAACGGAGGAGATGAGGCATTATTAGTGTCTCTATTGCAGATGTTACCCTCAGCAATTAAACCTATTGTTTTGTCAAATAATCCCAGAGAAACCAGTCAACGTTATGGAGTGGAAACCTGTCCTAGTAGGGATTGGTGGCAAGTTTTTAAAACTCTTAAAAAAGCGGATATATTTATCTGGGGTGGTGGCAGTTTAATGCAGGATGTCACCAGTTTTGCCAGCCCAATTTATTACGGTGGTTTAATGGCTCTTGCTCAATTATTGGGCTTAAAAACTATTGCTTGGGGGCAGGGAATTGGACCATTAAATAGACCTTTTACACGTTGGTTAACCAAAAAAGTCTTAAAACAATGTAGTTTAGTTACTGTGCGCGATGATGCTTCGGCTCATTTAGTCGCTGGTTGGGGTATTAGTCCCATTGTTGCCCCCGATCCAGTATGGGCTTTAGACGCTCAATCAGTCAAGGGATTATCGGATTTACCTGCCCCAAGAATCGCCGTCAATTTACGTCCCCATCCCCTATTAACCCCGGCAAAATTAGATAAATTAACCCAAGCTTTAATTGATTTACAAACCAGTACGGGGGCGTTTATTCTCCTAGTCCCTTTTCAAAAGTCGCGGGATTTGCCCCTCTGTGAAGCTGTAGCCCGTCAATTAAGGGAAAATCATCAAATCATTAGTTTAGAGGATCCAAGACAGTTAAAAGGCTTATTTCGCGGGGTAGAAATGGTGATCGGAA
>NZ_JASJFG010000799.1:0-2464 GCF_030065375.1 Microcystis sp. M49636_WE2
ACTTATGCCTACAATAGCTTAGAAAGACAACCCTCAGTTTGGGGATTAGCGACTAATGGCTTACAATATATGTTCGTCTATCTCAGACAAGAAACTAACCCCACTTATCAGATAATGCCAGAACTTAATTTAATGTATCCTGAATCAGCAATTAATCTGCTCCAAATGCTCAAGGCAATGGGTCAGCTAATTTTAGAGATATAAATTAGGACTCAAACAAGCTATAATCTCCTAGGTTTTGACTGTCTATATAGGCAATTAAAAGCGTCTTGAATAATCACCACTATCTAAAACTCCTGAGTCGAAAATAAACTTAATTAAGTTGTCGATTTAACGAGAATGAATTAGTTGATGCTTGCTCAACATCTAACCAAGACTCGATTACAGAATTAACCACAGCAGCTACGCAGGAAATCGCTACACTATTACCCGTTAATTTTCGCATAGTTTGATAACTGCCGACAATTTGATAATCATCGGGAAAACCTTGTAAACGTAGCATTTCTCTTTCTGTTAAGCGTCTTTTCCCATCCACTAACAAATAATTATAGGATGCTCCCGCTCGCAAGGCACAGGAATAGGGATAAGCGCTGACATTTCCTCCTTTATTTTCGTGCCAGATAGTCGGTTCACTATAAGGTTTTTTTCCCTCTCTTTTCAGAAGGCGACTTTTTTGAATTTTTTCGGAAGCATAATAAAAATCCGAAACATTTTCCTCTAAGATTTCCGTTAAACTTGTTCTAGATAAAGCTGGTTTTGGCCAGATAAAATCTCTCGCTTCTCGGAAACCAACGATAAAAATTCGTTCCCGTTTTTGCGGTAAACCAAAATGAAGCGCATTCAAAACCCGATAATCGGTATAGTAATCTAAATCTTGCAGAGTATCGAGAATAACTTGCAAGGTTTTTCCCTGTTGATGTCCCTGCAATTGCTTGACATTTTCCAGAATAAATGCTGCGGGTTGTTTGGCTTTTAAAATACGAGCAATCTCAAAAAATAGCGTGCCTCTGGTGTCTTCAAACCCCTTTAAATCACCACAAATACTAAAGGGTTGACAGGGAAATCCCGCCATTAAAATATCATGATTGGGAATATCTAGGGCAGCAATTTCGGTAATATCCCCCCGGGGTTGGTCGCCAAAATTAGCCTGATAAATTGACCGAGCGTCTTTATCTATATCACAGGAAAAAACACAATCAGATTCTAAGTTTTTTTGGCGACAAACTTGTTCAATTGCCAATCGAAACCCTCCCAAACCACAAAAGAGGTCAACAAAACGAATTTTTTTACTATCTTTCAGGAGATTCATCGATAGTTGAGATTGTAGCGATAAAGAGCGGACGGTAAATATTTCATTGGCCTGTAGGGGTTTAATCGCCGAAATTGGCACAGTAACTACTGAAATTGACTCACCGAGAGCGTTAAAAACTTCTAAAATTGCTCCCATTTCGCCATTGCTAGGATGGGGGATTAAATCCACTAATACTGCCACATCTCCCGATTTTAGATTGTCTTCGGGAACATCAAGACAAAGAACCACATGATCGTATAATCTAACATCCATAATTATCTATCCTTTCGGGGTTTGAGAGTAACAAACTGAAAACAGTCGTCAATGTATCGCAGTATCCATATTGTAACCACTGCTAAATTAATTCCGTTAACTCCTTCTAGCATTCCTTCAACTCGATAAAAGATACCGTATTCATTTTTACCATCTTTGATCGCATCTTCTACGGTAATTAGCTGAATAATCGCTTTTTGCAAACTGGCCGCATTATCGAGAGTAAATCCTGCTTGTGCTAAAAATTTTGATTTGTCATCTTTGTCTCTGAATACGAGAAGATAACGAGTAAGTTTATCCTCTGGAATAATTGCTTTAGATGGAATTTGCATCGCTCAATCTACTTAGTTTTCTAGCCTTTTCTTCAGCACTAATGATTGTCGAGTTTGCTCTTTAGGGATTCTAGATCTGATAACTGCGGTGGATGATTAGCATTCCACGTCAGAGCTTGATCTAATTTTTCTCGAAAAGGCGATCGATTTATCCAGTCTTCGTTTACGGGAGAGCGATCGAGTAAATTTTGATAAAACTCATTCCACAGTTGACCCCATTCTTTTAGATCGATAACAACCGCTGTTTTTTCTCCTGTTTCATCGACAATATACTGAATACCTTTCATGATTTAAATTGTTGTGAGATGGATATTAACTAATAACTATATTTTAATCGATTCACTAGAAGATATGGATTTTGCAAGTTCTTGTCTAGCATCTTCCGATAGAGAACAACCAAAATCTAGAATCTCGATTAAAACTAACTGATCGTCCTCGGAATAATGTAATATTGTTTTCCCTTCCTCCTCTGCGTAAGCAATTGGATTATTGTTTAACTCAATTAATAAAGCATCCACATCTGGGCTATAGTGTATCTTGTTCACCAAATTCCTCTAATTGTTATCGC
>NZ_JASJFG010000177.1:0-7095 GCF_030065375.1 Microcystis sp. M49636_WE2
AATAAAGAAAGTGAGGATACAGAAAATTACATCGATCAAGGGAATGATATTAACCTGCACATCCTCTTGAATGCGGTGTTGATCATGCCATAATTTGAGCGGACGAGCCGTAATATGGCTACTTTTTGGCTTTTTGTGGTTCAGAGATTTAGTTTCGGCCATGGCTGATAAGGGAGAGATTTAGCGATCGAGGGGTTTTTCTAGGTTAGCACTGAGGGAGTATTGTTGGTCTTCCCCATCTAGCCAACGTTGACGGTAGATAATTTCTAAATCACTGCCAGCCTTGCGAAAAATTCGGGCTTGATTGAACCAGAGTCCCTGAAAAATGCGATAGAAAGCGAGGCTAAAGATAGCGACAATTAAGCCAGTAGCGGTGGAAATTAAAGCTTCACTAATACCTAAAGTTACTCCGGCTGTGGAGGAAGTTCCCAGGTCACTCAGTTGAATATTAGCCAAAGAGGTAATTAAACCGAGTACCGTTCCTAATAATCCTAGCAGGGGAGAAAGGGCGATGACTGCCTCAAGGATTTTATCGCCCCGTTTCATTAGGGATAATTGTTCATCGGCAGCCGATTCGAGGGCAAAGTGAAAAACCTCTGGATCTGGATTTTCTAAGCGCAGGGGAGCATAAAGATAGCTACCGATGGGGTGATTGCGGGAATCCCTAGCGACTTTTGCTGCCAAATCCCAGTTACGGATGGCGGATTCCATAATGCGATTTAAAATCTGGCCCTCACTCAGGAGGGTGCGACTCCAAAACCAAATTCGTTCGATAATAGTGCTAAGAGCTAAAATAGACAGAAAAAGCAGCGGCCACATGGCCACTCCGCCTTTTTGGATTAAATCAGTTATACTCACGAGTTTTTTTGTCCCTCCAATACCGGGCGATCGGGTAATGATTATAGTTTAAGGATTATAGTTTAAGATTTAGCTTAATCGATTGACATTTATAGTTCTCACGCTGACTTACAATACAGGATGAGATGGGGCTTTTCAAGGGGCCCGAATGTCAGAAAAGGGATTGCGCTGACTCTATTTGAACCTAATTCGGGGCAGAGAAGTCTAAACCACGGCTATCTGGGGTTTGCCGAAAAGGTTTTTCGTGGGGCAGGGTGTGGGATTTTACGCCAGCTACTATAAAAAAAAGGAGTGAAAATAATCACTCCTACTGATAATTAAAAGAAAAACTGGCTTAAACCTAGAGAGCATTGGCTCCCGCTACTACTTCTAACAATTCTTGGGTAATAGCGGCTTGACGCGCTTTGTTGTAGGTACGGCTTAAAGTGCCAATTAACTCGCTGGCGTTCTCGCTGGCGTTACTCATCGCTGTCATCCGGGCTGCTAATTCACTAGCTGCCGATTCCTGGAGGGCGCGCAGTAATTGGTTATTTAAGTACAAAGGCAGCAGAGAATCGAGGATTTGGACGGGATTCTGCTCAAAAATCATGTCTTGGGGAAAAACCTGCGCTGGTTGGCTGGCCATTTTTTCCCGTTGTACCTTAAATTTTCCCTCTTTAGTCACCAAACGGAAAATCTCGTCATCCTGTACCGCTAAACCTTGAGTAGTTAAAGGTAACAGGGTTTGAATCACCGGAGTGGCACTGATCAGGGAGATAAAACGAGTATAAATTAACTCGACGCGATCGACTGTTTCCGATAAAAATAAGGAAAGCAATTCATCCCCAATCGTGCCAGCTTCATCGGCAGTGGGAATCTGTTCGAGGTTAATAAATTTAGCGGCAATGGGAGCATTGCGGCGCTCGAAATATTGTGCCGCTTTTCGGCCGGCAACCACTAATTGATAGTTAATCCCTTGCTCTTTTAATTCATTCATCCGTTGTTCGGCACGACGGATGACGTTAGTATTATAACCGCCACAAAGACCTCGATCGCCTGTGACTACTAACAGAGCCACGGTTTTTACTTCCCGTTGGGCCAGTAGGGGTAAATTAACATCACTAAAGGCTAAACGACCTTGGAGATTATAAAGTACCTGAGCGAGGGCATCGGCAAAAGGACGGGTACAGAGAACTTGTTCTTGAGCGCGGCGCACTTTGGCGGCCGCCACCAGACGCATGGCCTCGGTAATTTTTTTGGTATTTTTGACCGATTGAATTTGGTCGCGAATCGCTTTGAGATTAGGCATAATTCAGTTATCAGTTATCAGTTATCAGTTATCAGTCATCAGTCATCAGTTATCAGATTGGAGTTTTAAGTGAGCAGTATGTGTTAAGTGAGCAGTACTAAATAGCAGTTTCTGGCCATCTTTTCACTGTTTACTGGTCACTGTTTACTGATCACTGATAACTGAAAAGGCTGACAGCTTAAAGCTCACAGAAGTTTACTTGAAAGCCTGTTTGTACTCGTTGATGCCATCTTTGAGCAGGCCTTCTGCTTCGTCGTTGAGTTGTTTTTCAGTGCTGACGATCTCAACGTAGCGAGGTTTGCTGGTTTTCAGGTATTCGCGTAAACCGGCGCAGAAATCGATAACTTTATCGGTGGCGATATCGTCGAGATAACCATTTAAACCGGCATAAACCACCGCCACCTGTTCCCAAACGGAGAGGGGGAAGTTTTGGGGCTGTTTCAGGATTTGACGCAGACGTTGACCGCGAGCCAGTTGTGATTGGGTGGCCGCATCAAGGTCAGAAGCGAATTGAGCAAAAGCTTCTAATTCGTCAAACTGGGCTAATTCCAGTTTTAATTTACCGGCAACTTTCTTCATCGCTTTAGTTTGGGCCGCCGAACCCACGCGGGATACGGAAATACCAGCGTTAATAGCGGGACGGAAACCAGCGTTAAAGAGGTCGGTGGAGAGGAAGATCTGACCGTCAGTAATCGAGATTACATTGGTGGGAATGTAGGCGGAAACGTCACCGGCTTGGGTTTCAATAATCGGCAGGGCGGTCATGCTACCACCACCGAGGGCATCGCTGAGTTTAGCGGCACGCTCTAGTAAACGGGAGTGGAGATAGAAAACGTCGCCGGGGTAAGCTTCACGACCGGGAGGACGACGCATGAGCAGAGATAGCTGACGATAAGCTTGAGCCTGTTTGGTGAGGTCATCGTAGATAACTAGGGTTGCTTTGCCTTTATACATGAAGTATTCGGCGATCGAAGCTCCGGTGTAGGGGGCGATATACTGGAGGGTGGCGGGGTCGTTAGCGTTAGCGGCCACCACCACGGTGTAATCCATGGCGCCTCTTTGGGTGAGGGTGTCGATTACTTGGGCGACGGTGGAGGCTTTTTGACCGATGGCGACATAGACACAGATCACGTCTTCGCTTTTCTGGTTAATGATTGTGTCAATGGCGATCGCTGTTTTCCCAGTTTTTCTGTCACCGATAATTAACTCCCGTTGACCACGACCGACGGGAATCATGGCATCGATAGCGGTAATGCCGGTTTGCATCGGTTCACAGACGGATTTGCGAGCGACAATACCGGGGGCGGGGGATTCCACCAGACGGGTTTCGCTGGCGAGTATGTCTCCTTTACCGTCGATGGGACGACCGAGGGCATCAACCACGCGGCCGACTAAGGCTTCACCCACGGGAACCTGAGCGATTTTACCGGTAGCTTTCACCGTACCGCCTTCTTTAATCCCGAAACCGTCACCCATTAACACCGCGCCGACGTTATCTTCTTCGAGGTTAAGGGCGATGCCGACGGTTCCATCTTCAAATTCTAATAGTTCTCCCGACATGGCCTGTTGTAGGCCGTAGATGCGGGCAGTACCGTCACCCACTTGCAGGACGGTTCCCACGTTGGAGACCTGTACTTCTTGGTTATAGGATTCGATCTGTTGACGAATAATCGTGCTAATTTCGTCGGGTCTGATAGCTACCATAGTTTAATCTGGGAAAAGGTAAAAAATTAGAAGGTGAAAAAACGGCAAAAAAGGGAGATTAGATGACCTTAGCGCAGGGAGAGGCTGAGGCGTTGTAGTTGACCGCGAATGCTGGCATCAAAGACCTGAGAACCGACTTTGATCACCACACCACCGATGAGGCTGCCATCAACTTTGGTTTTCAGTTCGACCACGTTCGCCCCGGTCAGGGTTTTCACTTTGTCGATGACGATTTGTTTTTGGCTATCGTTCAATTCGGTGGCCGAGGAAACTTCCGCTAAAACGGTGTTAGTCAGCACTCTGGCCAAGGTGAGATATTGTTGACAAACGGGTTCTAAAAATTGAATCCGACGTTTATCGACTAATAACATCATGAAGTTAGTTAAATAGGGATTGGCACTGCTCCCCATTACTTGGGAAAGAACGGCTTTTTTAGCTTCTTCTTTGATGACGGGATTGCCGATAAAAGCTCTTAGATCGGGAGCATTTTCCAACAATTCTAAGAGGGATTTAATTTCGCCGCCGATCGCTTCTAATTGTCCGCTGCTTTGGGCGACGGAAAGTAATGCTTGGGCGTAGGGTTCGGCAATTTCTGAACTGATTAAACTTCCCTGCATCTATTTACCTCCTAGGTTGGCCAAACTGCGATCAATTAGGGTTTGTTGTACCGATTCTTCCAGGCCGGCGCTTAATTGGGATTCCACGTTAGCTAAGGCTAAAGCGGTAATTCTTTGGCGTAATTCTACTAAAACGCGATCCTGTTCCGCCGAGAGATCTTTAGCGGCACTTTCGCGCATTCTTTGAATATCGAGTTCGGCTTGGGCGGCGATGTCGGCGGTGACAGCTTTAGCTCTAGATCGAGAGTTATCGATAATTTTTTCCGCCTCTTGTTTTGCCAGGGCGAGTTTTTTCTGTTCTTCGGCGAGGGCGGTAGCGGCAATATTTTTCCGGTTTTCAGCTTCGGCTAAAGCTTCAGCAATCTTCGACTGACGTTCTCCGAGGATTTGTCCGAGAACTTTGCGGCCGTAGAAGATGACTAAACCGAGCAGAATCGAGAGGTTAAATAGGTTAGTTCCTAAGATATCGGTGTTGATGCCGAATCCCTCTGCTGCCGCTTCCTTCGCCTCCGTGGCTAATAATAAAATTGTGTCGATGATCATGATTATTGAGGGCGGGGAGTAGGTTGTTCAGTTATCAGTTATCAGTTATCAGTTATCAGTCTTCTAACTTGAAAGTGGGCTTCGGCCGTGAGACTTCGGACGTTCGGCCAGATCAGTCGAGCCGCGCGAGCTTTTGTCGAACGCTCAGCCGAACGGAAGTGGGAAGTGGGTACTACTTTCATGCTTGGCGGTGCTAACTTTGGCATCGGGACTAACTCCTGACGACTGAGTTCTATCTTTTTACTGATCACTGTTATTAACCAGGGGTTTAGCGAACGAGTTCGGGGCCGAGGAGTTTTTCGAGAATTTGACGGGAAAGAGAGGCCACTTGTCCTTCTAGAGAACGAAAGGCTTCTTCTTTCTGTTGGGCAATTTCGGCGGCGACGGCTTCCTTACGGGAGATCGCTTCTTTTTGGGCTGCGGCAACTCGTTCGCTGGCTAGTTTTTGGGCCTCGGCTTGCGCTTGGGCGATAATCTCTTGGGATTGTTTACGAGCCGAACTTAATTGCAATTCGTACTCTTGTACCAGTGCTTCGGTTTTGGCTAGTTGTTCTTTGGCTCCGCCTTCCGTTTGCCGAATATACTCCGCCCGTTCATCTAAAACTTTACTGAGGGGTTTATAAAAAACGGCGTTCAGGATCACTGCCAAAAGAATAAACTGTAGTGCCATCACTGGCAGGGTGGCATCGAAATCAAACATTGATTTATTCCTGATAAATAGAAGCTATAGGCAGGTTCAAAAAAGGAAGACGATCCCCCTGATTTAACAATGAACAGTCAGGGGG
The DNA here is from genome assembly GCF_030065375.1 of Microcystis sp. M49636_WE2. Lineage (NCBI taxonomy): Bacteria > Bacillati > Cyanobacteriota > Cyanophyceae > Chroococcales > Microcystaceae > Microcystis > Microcystis sp. M49636_WE2. The sequence continues at coordinate 5,796 of NZ_JASJFG010000177.1, forward strand.
GATCAGCAAAATTCCCTTAATTAGCTATCAGCCTTCCGTGTTTTTTTAGAGTTTTGAAAACTCGCCCGCCAAGCTGGGGACTGGGGGCTGATAGCCCACTGCTTTTTTAATTAGGCGAAGGGGTTAGCGAACAGTAAAACGAGAGCGATAACCAAACCGTAGATGGTTAAGGATTCCATGAATGCCAAGCTGAGGAGAAGGGTACCACGAATTCTTCCTTCAGCTTCGGGTTGACGGGCGATACCGGAAACAGCTTCTCCAGAAGCGGTACCTTGACCAACGCCGGGGCCGATAGCGGCTAAACCAACGGCGAGGGCGGCGGCGATAACGGAAGCGGCAGCTACTGTGGGGTTCATGGTGATTTTTTCCTCTATTTACTAATCAATTTCAATCTGTTGTTTACAGAGCGCGTTCTCAGCCGTAAAAAATGGCTGGTTTTCTGCTCAAAACTCCCGAAAGAGTTTTTGGGAAAGAACGATCTGGGAATTCAGTTGCTCATCCTGAATTCGACCAATAATTTCTTAGTTATTATCCTATTATTTGGACACTTTTTCCTAAGAAATTTTTCTTTTTTCGTCCCTCGCTTTTAAGCGTGTTCTTCTTCGTGTTCCGATTCCAGGGCCTCATGGATATAGGCCCCGGCAAGGGTGGCGAAGACAAGGGCCTGAATAGCGCTGGTAAATAAACCGAGAGCCATCAGGGGTAGGGGTACGACTAGGGGGACAAGGAAGACCAATACGGCTACTACCAACTCGTCTGCAAGGATGTTTCCGAAAAGACGGAAGCTGAGGGAGAGGGGTTTGGTAAAGTCTTCTAAAATTTTGATCGGTAATAGCACGGGAATCGGCTCTAGGTAGTGAGCGAAGTAACCGAGTCCTTTTTTACTGATGCCCGCGTAGAAGTAAGCGAGGGAAGTCAGTAGGGCTAACGCCACCGTGGTATTGATGTCGTTAGTGGGGGCGGCTAATTCTCCTTCGGGCAGTTCGATTAACTTCCAAGGAATCAAGGCCCCTAACCAGTTAGAAACGAAAATAAATAAAAATAGGGTGCCGATGAAGGGCAACCAGGGTCGATATTCCTTTTCTCCTAGCTGGTTTTTGGCTAAATCGCGCAGAAATTCCAGAACGTACTCCATAAGGTTTTGAATACCGCTAGGGACTTTCTGGATTTTGCGGGTAGCGGCGATCGAGGCGATGATTAAGATAGCGAAGACGATCCAGGAGACCGCGATCACTTGCCCGTGAATTTTTAGTCCGCCGATGTGCCAGTACCAGTGTTGTCCCACTTCCAGGGAAGCGAG
>NZ_JASJFG010000501.1:0-2047 GCF_030065375.1 Microcystis sp. M49636_WE2
GATCGCCTTCATTATAGTTCTGAGCGACTTCTGAGGCCAAATTTCCCCAAGCTACGGCCCTTAAATTAGTCGGGGTTGCCTCGGCACGATTGGGAGAAAACTCGACTAACATTTGAGCGTAGGGAGTTTGATTATCTTGGGTATAACGTAATTCGGGACGACGGACAATTTTAGCCATTAAAATGCAACTGTTCATGGTCGAAAATTAGTCTGAATTTTTCTAATAGCACCATTGTACTGAAAAAGTACAAGGATCACCACTGTAGAGGTTAGGGAATTTTATGGGACTCTGGTTAAGAAAAAATCTCTTTAACACTTGGTACAACGTCATCTTAACCCTTGCGGGTCTATTTCTCAGCCTCTGGGGTGGTTTAAGTTTTCTCGATTGGGCGATAAATCGGGCAAAATGGGCTGTAGTGACGGAAAATATCGGTTTATTTGTGGTCGGTCGTTATCCAGAACAGTCAATATGGCGAATTTGGCTGATTTTAACGATACTTGCGGCTTTATCACTGTTTTCTTGGCAATTAAACCGGGGTCGCTTCCCCAATTGCCCCGCTTTTCTCCAACGCTGGTGGGGATTGCTCTGGTTATTGACTTTACCTTTAATTGCTTGGTTACTATTGGGGGGATTATTTTTAAAGGCCATTCCCCTCGATGATCTCAGTGGTTTAATCTTAACTTTATTAGTAGCGATCGCCAGTATGATTTTATCTTTCCCCTTGGGGGTATTATTAGCCCTGGGGAGACAGAGTGAATTACCGGCAATTCGTTGGCTATCTATTGGTTATATCGAATTATTGCGCGGTTTACCTTTGTTGGGAATTTTATTCATGGCTCAGGTGATGTTACCTTTAATTTTACCCGCCGGGACCAGACCGGAACGGGTAATCAGAGCGATCGCCGGATTTACCCTTTTTGCAGCAGCCTATCTGGCCGAAAATGTCCGGGGTGGTTTACAAGCGATTCCCAAGGGTCAAATTGAAGCGGCCAAAGCCTTGGGTTTAAAACCGATTTTCGTTTTATTATTGATCATTCTACCCCAAGCTTTAAAAGCGGTCATTCCCGCTATTGTTGGTCAATTTATCAGTTTATTTAAGGATACTTCTCTACTGGCGATCGTGGGGCTGGTGGACCTCTTGGGTATGGCAGGATCGGTTTTAGCTAATCCGAAATTTATCGGCGATTATCCAGAGGTTTATCTATTTTTGGCGTTTATTTACTGGATTTTCTGTTATTCTATGTCCCTAGCCAGTCGTAGGTTAGAACAGCGTTGATTGGGGTGTGGGGGAATTATGAATTATGAATTAGGGGTGTGGGGGAATTATGAATTATGAATTATGAATTATGAATTGGGGAGTGGGGAGAACAAATAAAAATAATCTCCTGACGACCGGCTACTGACTCCTAACCCCACCAACAGACTTATTCAGCAAGCCCCACCTAGCTTTTTGTCATAAATATTGATATGATTTAACAATCAGCAGCAATTTATGGTAAATATATTTATTTAGGAGAGGGAGAAAATGGCTGGATTCTTTGGCCTGTTTGGCAATAAGACGAAATACGTCGATGAACCGATGGATATGAGCGCACCGGAACCGAAAGAGGCTTTTTACTTGGAACCCGATGACGCTAAAACTCTCGGTGATATCGACTTTATGCGGACACCGATCACGATCCGACGTACTTTCCCGAAAACTGCCTCGAATAAAAAGGGTGGCGAATCGATTAAACAGATTTCTTCTATGGAAGTCAGCAAAGTCACCGATAACGGTATTGTGGCAAAATCGGCCACTTCCGAGGCTAATAGTAAGGCTAACGGTGCTAATGATAACGTTCGTCGCGCTAACGATGACAGTATCAATCCTTTCCTGAAAATGGCCCGCGAAATCAAGAAATAGTATAGGGTTTGCTGAATAAATCTAAAAACCTTGTTGGGTAAAACTTTTAGACCTTTTGGCCATCAAAAAGTAATGGATCTGGGAGTGATCGGGGGAAAAATCCCTGGACTTTTTCCCTGAAAATTAGGTAATTGACCCCCTCA
>NZ_JASJFG010000181.1:0-2053 GCF_030065375.1 Microcystis sp. M49636_WE2
AAACGCCTCTAAATATTCCTTCAAATCTTCCAAGGATTCCCAGGGAGGGACAGGTAAATGAGCTAAATAATAATCTAAGGCTAATTGATGGGCAGATCGCAATATTTCAGGATTTGCTTGATCTTGCACCACCATGGAAATTAAAGGCAAAAACTGAAACTGTCGCCGTTTTACATTGTATTCGGGGGGAAATTCTTGTAATAAAGATAAACGAGCTAAATAGCGTAAATCTTCCTCAGTTATTGCTGGAATTAACCCCTGGGCTAACCTGTCATCAAAACTCTCGCGCAATACCGATAACCGCGTTAAACTCTCCCTAAACTCTTTCGATAATCGCGCTAAACTGGCGGTAATCACTTCTCTAACACAGGTTTCCGTGTCGCGGTGATAACCCTCCACATCAAACATATTTAAGCCCAAATTTTGCGACTCGGTGACAGAAACCCCTTTCCCAAACTTATCTTTCATCAAACTACAAACCAGTTCCATTAAGAGGGGATGACCTCCCATTTTATCGACAAATTGGGCTAATTCTTCATCGCTTCCCGTTAAGCCGTGATCTTCGGTGACATAACGCATCGCATCCGCTTCTTTTAACCCTTTTAAAGGCCAAGAATAATAATAATCTTGCAAATTGACGGGGAATTTTAGCTGTTCTCGACTGGTGACTAATAGCTTACTGCTGCTTTCTGTGTTTAACCATTTTTGCAAGAATTGCTGATAAACCAAATTTACTGGGGCAGTTAGTACCGTTTCCAAATTATTCAACACTAATAAACAGGGTTTAGCGGTTAACCCTTTGCTGATTGCGTCTATTAATTGCCCATCATTCCATTTTTCATCATAATTTTGTTTTAACTCCTCTAATAACCACCGTCCGAACTGTGCCAAAGGGTAAGGCTGGTTAAAATTAACCCATAATACCGGCCAATCAGCAGTTAATTGATCTGTAAACTTTCTCGCCAGGGCAGTTTTACCATAACCTCCGGCGGCGGTAATCTCGATTAACCTTAGATGGTCATTCCCTAACGCTGTTTGGAGTTCTTGCAATTCTTCCCGTCGTCCTTGCCATCTACGCACGGGTGGGAGTTGCGTATCCACTAACCCAGAGGTGGTCAGGGGTTGGACCGCTTTTTTAGAGGGTTCAGACTGTTTTTTTTTAGATTCTTCAATCAGCGATCGCAATTTATCCTCAACGGATACGAAAACTTTTTCATATTCTGATTTCTTTAGATCACAGAGAGGATTGCTGGGAGAATTATTGCTAGGAGACTGAAATTGATGTAAGTAAAATCTTTGTTCTATTCCCTCTTCATTAGTGTATTTAAAAGAAACACTTTTCACAGTAGAATGTCTAAGAAATATAGGAATTATAACGACTCCTTCTTCTTCACGTCTTTTCAAAATACGGGGTAATTCTTCATTCTTCACATAACGAGAATTAAGCAGATCTTGGCTAACCAAGACCATCGCAATTGTTACTTGTGATAAACTGTCTTTAATTTTTTCATCCCAAATATCCCCCGGTTGTATGTCGAGATCTGACCAGACTATTTTTTCCTCATCATTCAGAGGTTCGAGAAATTTTAACAGTCTGTCTCTCCATCCTTTGTCTTGGTGGGAATAACAAATAAAAATTGATGGCATATCTCTTTCCTCTGACATAACCACTTTTCTGTTATACCACATCTAACCCAGAAAACGGGTTTCTTAGAGAAACCCGTTTTCTAACTTAAGATTGGTCGATTCCAATCCCCGCTACTTCTTTCAAACATTTTGTAAATGGCCCTGTTTGAAGCCTATCACGTTCCGATCTATTTAAAAGCAGAACAGATCTTGATCATGGATAATTATAGTTGTCTCCATTCTCGCCAATCCTACATTGACCCCAATCGCTGTCTTGAAAGGGTAATGTTCGATGTTCCCTAACGGGAAATCGGGGTTAACTACTAGCTTTATAAGTAATGGCGGGAAGCGGATTTGAACCACTGACCTTCGGGTTATGAGCCCGACGAGCTACCAGACTGCTCTATCCCGCGTTGCTTTATCTAGT
>NZ_JASJFG010000207.1:0-4597 GCF_030065375.1 Microcystis sp. M49636_WE2
AATCAGAATGTAAGCACAAGGGGCCGTAACGGTTTCGACAGGTTAGCGAAAGCTCCCCCGTGATACAGGTCGAGAGTGAGTCTCCTCTCGTAAATCAAAGGCTCAAACAAAAAGTAAATGCGAACAACATCGTTCCTTTCGCTCGTAAAGCCGCTCCTGTAGCTGCCTAATAGTCTCTAATCGACTCGAGCATTCATGGTTTGACTCCGTTAAGGACTATGGATAAACCCCCAACGGATGCCACGTTTGACTTTCTCTAGTTAGTTAACCGTCTAAGCTTTAACTAGAGCATCCCACTGTCCGGGATAAGTGACAGTCCCCGTTTCGAGGGTAATCGAAACTAAACCTGTGAATGAACGGACAGTCAATACCTAATTTGGACAGCAGTTCGACTCTGCTCGGCTCCATTGATTACTTTAATGAAAGACCTTCTCTCCCGCATGGACGGGGTACAAACACCGATTATTCCCGTGGTCGGTCAATTAATTAAAGCGAACCCTGGTACTATTTCCCTAGGTCAAGGGATTGTTTCCTATTATCCACCCCAGGAAGCGATCGAATCTCTATCTTTATTTTTAGCTAATCCCAAAAATCATCAATATCAATCCGTGGCGGGAATTTCCCCCTTATTAGCAGTAATTCGGCAAAAACTAGCCGAAGATAATCGGATAGAAATCAGCGATAAACAGGCAATTTTTGTGACGGCGGGCAGTAATATGGCTTTTATGAATGCCATTTTAGCCATTACTTCCCCGGGGGATGAAATTATTCTCAACACTCCCTTTTATTTCAATCATGAAATGGCCATAAAAATGGCTGATTGTCAAGTAATTTTGGTCGCCACAGACAAAAATTATCAATTGCGTCCAGCTGCCATTGAAGAGGCAATCACGGCAAAAACTAAGGCAGTGGTGACGATTTCTCCTAATAATCCCACGGGAGTAGTTTATCCAGAAAATACCCTAAGAGAAGTCAATCGAATCTGTCAAAAAAAGGGCATCTATCACATTCATGATGAGGCTTATGAATATTTTACCTATAACCATGCCCGTCACTTTTCTCCGGCGGCAATTGTTGACAGTGAATCCTGGACTATTTCCTTATTTAGTCTCTCAAAAGCCTACGGTTTTGCCAGTTGGCGCATTGGTTATATGGTAGTACCAGAACATTTATCTGAGGCGATTAATAAGATTCAGGATACTATTTTAATCTGTCCGCCGGTGGTGTCGCAATACGCGGCCCTAGGGGCGTTACAGGTGGGTAAAAGCTATCCTTTAGAACAGTTAAAAACCATCAGTCAAGTTAGAGAAATTTGCCTGAATGCTCTAGAATCGATTAGGGATATCTGTGATGTTGCCACTGCGGAAGGGGCTTTTTATTTTTTCCTGAAAATTACCACAGACAAGAATGATTTTCAGTTAGTTAAAACTTTAATTGAGCAGCAGCGGGTGGCGGTGTTACCCGGTTCAACTTTTGGGATAACAGAAGGCTGTTATTTGCGTCTTGCCTACGGTGCTTTATCTCCAGAAACGGCTTTAACGGCAGTAGAAAGATTGGTAAAAGGACTGCGTTATTTTAGTCAATGATTTTTAAGAATAAATACCAGCTTTCTTTCTTGGTTTTTACTTTACCACAGCCTTTATCTTCAAGATAACGACTCCCCAAAACCAGAGAGTTTGTACCTCACAATTAAGATAACTGCTATCAGATAACCTCTGATTCTATCTTTTGGGCTATTCTTAGTTTAGCCGAACGAGAACGAGGATTTTTAGCTTGTTCTTCTCGGCTGGGAATAATCGGCTTTTTGGTGATAATTTTCAAGGAATTATTTTCGCGAAAGCCATACTTGATCAGACGATCTTCTAGACTATGAAAACTGATCATAGCGATAATTCCCCCGGATTTTAGCCAGTGGGGGGCTTGATCTAACAATTTTTGCAGAGAATCTAATTCTTGATTAACAGCGATGCGTAGGGATTGAAAAACCCGCGTTGCCGGATGAATACGTCCATAACGGTAACTAGCGGGGACAGAACTAGCGATGACAGCCGCTAATTCTGTAGTGGTAGTAAAGGGACGTTTTTGGACGATCGAGCGAGCAATAGGACGAGATAAACGTTCTTCTCCGTATTGATAAAAAAGATCTGCTAATTCTTTTTCCTGCCAATGGTTAATAATATCGGCTGCCGTCAGGGATTGACAGCGATCCATCCGCATATCTAAGGCTGCCGTGTGGCGAAAACTAAAGCCGCGCTCGCTCTGATCGAATTGGGGAGAACTGACTCCTAAATCGGCGATAATGCCATCAAAACTGCTATTTTGTCCATTATAATCGGCGAAGTTCCCCCACCAGAGGGTTAAACGGCTATCTAGATAGGGGGCGAGACTAATTTTAGCGGCTTCTAGGGCGCTTTGATCGCGATCGATGGCGGTGACTGTGGTTTCGGGATGAGCTTCTAAAAGCAAGCGGCTGTGTCCACCACCCCCGAGGGTAAGATCGAGATAATGCCCCCCGGGTTGAATATTTAAACCGGCGATTAATTCTTGACTCAAAACGGAAATATGGGGAAAATCTTGATTCATCTGTACTGATAACTTCCTGAAAATGGCGATTTAACCTAAAAACAACTGATAGGCCCGGTTTTGACTTTCATCCCAATAGCGATAGCCGAGAGTATCGAGAAAAGCTTGCCATTGATTCATTTCATCCGGGGGGACCTGTATGCCCACGACGATACGCCCGTAATCGGCTCCGTTATTGCGATAATGGAAAACGCTGATATTCCAGTGGGGACTCATGGAGGCGACAAATTTCATTAAAGCCCCCGGTCGTTCGGGAAACTCGAAGCGATAAAATAATTCATGATCGGCTAAATGCGATCGCCCTCCCACCATGTGGCGCAGATGCAATTTAGTCAATTCATCATCGCTAATATCGAGGGTTTTAAAGCCGCAAGCTTCAAAACTCTCGGCTAATTTCTTGGCATCGCTGCGATTTTCGATCTGGGCGCCGACAAAAATATGTGCTTCTTTTTCATCGGCAATGCGATAACTAAATTCGGTTAGATTGCGTTTGCCTACACATTCACAAAAACGCCGTAAACTGCCCGGTTGTTCGGGAATAGTAACAGCATACAACGCCTCGCGCCGTTCCCCTAATTCTGCCCTTTCCGCCACAAATCGCAGACGATCAAAGTTCATATTTGCCCCACAAGCCACAGCAACGAGGGTTTTATCCTCAATTCCTTCTCTTTCTACATAAGCTTTCGCTCCTGCTACCGCTAACGCCCCCGCAGGTTCTAAAATCGAGCGTGTATCTTGAAAAACATCCTTAATCGCCGCACAGATATCATCCGTATCCACGAGGATAATCTCGTCCACATACTGCTGACAAAGACGAAAAGTCTCCTCTCCCACCTCGCGCACCGCTACCCCATCGGCAAATAATCCCACTTGAGACAAACGCACCCGATAACCAGCTTTTAGGGATTGATTCATCGCGTCTGAGTCCACAGGTTCCACCCCGATAATTTTAATTTCTGGGCGTAAACGCTTGACATAGGCTGCAATACCTGATATTAGCCCACCGCCACCAATAGCGACAAAAATGGCCTCGATCGGTTGCTGATATTGTCGTAAAATTTCCATACCGATCGTACCCTGGCCGGCGATTACCTCCGGGTCATCGAAGGGATGGATAAAAGTTAAGCCTTTTTCCGCTTCTAATTGCCGCGCGTAGGTGTAGGCATCATCGTAGGTGTCACCGTGCAGGACAACAATCCCGCCCCGGGCTTTTACCGCGTCGATTTTGACTTGCGGAGTGGTGACAGGCATAACGATAATCGCTTGGGTTCCCAATTGCCGCGCCCCCAAAGCGACTCCCTGGGCATGATTTCCCGCCGAGGCAGCAATTACGCCTTTTTGTAACAAATCCCTTGACAAATACGCCATTTTGTTGTATGCGACGCGCAGTTTAAAAGAGAAAACCGACTGCATATCCTCGCGCTTGAGTAAAAGCTGATTGTGCAAGCGTTGGGAGAGATTGGGGGCAAGTTCTAAGGGGGTTTCTTGGGCGACATCGTAGACGCGTGCGGTGAGGATTTGAACCAGGTAATCGCAGTACATTATTCTTTTGTGGCGGTGGGGATTCGCGAGTCAGGCTAGAATCCAGAATAGATCATCGTCGGTCGGGTTAGCAATAGACCTCTTGCATAATTTTTTTATGGTATGGTGAAAGGTTTTGCTTTTTTCTCGATTTTTAGATGGAAGTGGAAAAAGGAATAAAATGTGATCTTAGGTCAGGAAATTATCTATACTTTTGCTATGTTTATTAGCAAAAGTATGGATTATCAACACTTATCAGATGAACAGTTCCAACGCCGTTTCGGTGTGTATAAACAAACCTAGAGAAAGATGGTAGAATCAGTAAAAAGTGTTGAAGCTGAATCTAATTCAGCCAGCAATTCTCATTTTGAAAACAAAAGAAGATAAAGTTCTCTTGTTCACATAGAGAACTTCTGTCTAATTATCATTTTTTTTCAAGATAATCATCATAATTAGCTTCAAGAGACAGTTTTAAAATATCTGCCCATAAAAA
>NZ_JASJFG010000289.1:0-2280 GCF_030065375.1 Microcystis sp. M49636_WE2
CCTCAACGGTTTCAACTTCAACCAGTCGATTCTCGATTCTCAAGGTCGTGTAATCGGTACTTGGGCCGATGTGTTAAACCGCGCTGGTATCGGGATGGAAGTAATGCACGAGCGTAATGCTCACAACTTCCCCTTAGACTTGGCTAGTGGTGAACAGGCTCCCGTAGCTCTGACTGCTCCTGCTATCAATGGTTAATTCCTAGTCTGAACGAAAAGGCACTCCTGCGAGGGGGTGCTTTTTTGTTGAGAAGGGAAGGATAACCCCAAACCCGACAATCACCTTTGAGTTGTTGAGATTCTCCGATCGCCAAGTGGGCGAAGACGACTTTGGCAAGCCTTGGCTTTTCCCTCCCGCTGAATCTTGTTAGTAGCTCGAATCCTTAACCGGAAAGACATAGACGGTTCGAGGAGAAGATAGCGCAGTCAAGCTTGACCGATAAACTCCCGGTCGCCAGACAAGCAACGAATTTTTAAGATCGCCTCAATGAACTGCATAAGCTCATCACTATTGGAGTTTCCCTTTTTCTTGAGCAGCCACCACCAGATGAGAATGGCAACCCCTTCATGGACTATGCCTAGAGTCAGAATATTGTAACAATGGTCGCCAAACTCCCAGGTAGTTCAGTCAAGACTCAACCCCCAAGGTTGGGGGAGCCTCATCCAAATCACAACAATTTTAGCAATTTCGGAGTAATCTAGCTCAAATACTCGAAAAAAGCGTTGTAATCTTTTGTAGTTAGACTCTTTCAGAGCTTTACCTCCAAATCCAACTGCTAACTCTCTCAGATTGACGGTTTTGACTTTGATTAAGGCTAGTAAGTACCTAAGCAAAATTAATTACACATTTCGATAAAGCTTTTGCCTCTTACCTATTGCCTCTTGCCTGTCTTCACTAGGAAATTTATTTTGCATGACTACTTAGGAATAGTGCCAGAAACGAAATTCTGGCACCATGCCATCCGAGATAGGGTTGAAGGGCTTGGTTTAAGGCACTATACTGGTTCATAGGGTTTTGGAGATTGGTTCTATTCCCGACCTTGAGGAGACGCTAACAATTCCAATCTGGAGACAATCAGGGGGGTTAGTAATCCATTTCCGAAGGACAGGTGGGGATTCTGGGCCATTTAATTCATCAGCCACAGCTTGAGGGATGATCACAAGCTCATACAGTTCTTGTAGGATATTAACTTGGTCAATCAAGATCAGGCAGCAAATTGGGTAAGTATCAGAGAAAACTATCATTTTGCTCTGAGTTCTTGGCACTTTTCCCACAATTAAATTTATGAGAAAAAAGAGAAAGAAATACCTTGAAGATTAGATAAATTATGGTAAATCCTCTGCATCTCATATTTGTAAAAATATCATCTGGACAAGACACCATTAAGATAGGCACAATGTAAAGATAGAATAGAAGAAACGTTCTCATTATGAAAAATAAATTATCTCAGCTTTATGAAACTGATTTTAATTTGTGGCTTGAGCAAACCGTAAATCACTTAAAAAAGGGCAATTTACAGGCCCTTGATTTAGATAACTTAATCGAAGAAATATCCGATATGGGACGTAATAATAGACGGGAGATATTCGTCCGGTTAAAAGTTCTCTTGATGCACTTACTTAAATGGCAATATCAACCAGAAAAACGGACTAATAGCTGGATAAATACCATTGATGAACAAAGAGAACAATTAGAGCTTATTTTCAGGGATAGTCCTAGCTTAAAACCCTATTTAGCCGATATTTTCGCAGAATGTTATCAAAAGGCAGTGCGAGGGACGGTAAATGAAACTAATTTACCAAAAGAAACTTTTCCAGTTGATTGTCCTTTTAGCCAAGAACAGGTTTTAAATTGGGATTATTTTCCTCAAAATAGCTTTTGAACAATGGATATAGCAGTTTTAGGAGAAAATCGCCCTGCTGTCAAGACTGATTTTGTTCTTGCCAAATAGTTAAGGCCATTTGATGAACAAATCGCCAAGGTAGATGATGCTGACGGGCAATAGCGGCACAATCTTCGTATTCTGGTTGTACGGTAATCGGTTGATTACTTGACTCTTTGTAGGCAACTTTTAGACGAATTTGGCCATAGACAGTATCGATCGATTGTATTTCTCTTTTTAAGATTGATCGCTCTTGAATTGTCCTTCTAATGCCTAAAGTTGTGGTTTCCTGAAAGATCATATTTTCACAAATAGCAATTTTATCCAAGGCACAAATTACTGTCAAAAGTATTCCCAAACGGGATTTTTTCATAGTAATTGCTTGACTAAATACATCCAA
>NZ_JASJFG010000632.1:0-2355 GCF_030065375.1 Microcystis sp. M49636_WE2
GTGCCGATTCCCAGGGAGCATTTGGAACGGGGAACCGGTTCTGGGTTTATCATTAGTACAGATGGACTACTTTTGACTAATGCCCATGTGGTGGAAGGGACAACCCAAGTAAAAGTGACTCTGAAAAACGGTCAAACCTATCAGGGTAAAGTCCTGGGGGTTGACAATATGACCGATGTGGCCCTGGTGAAAATCGAGGCGGAAAATTTACCGACGGTGACTTTTGGCAAGGCCGAAACTTTAACCCCCGGAGAGTGGGCGATCGCTATTGGCAATCCCCTAGGCTTAGATAATACTGTTACGGTGGGCATTATTAGTGCCTTGGGCCGGACTAGCAGCGAAGTGGGGGTTCCCGATAAACGGGTTCGTTTTATCCAAACCGATGCCGCTATTAACCCCGGCAATTCCGGCGGCCCGTTGCTGAACGCCAAGGGGGAAGTTATCGGCATTAATACGGCAATTCGGGCCGATGCCCAGGGTTTAGGGTTTGCTATTCCCATCGAAACCGCCCAAAAAGTGGCGGGACAGCTATCTAGCAAGGGTAAAGCGGAACATCCCTACATCGGTATCCAGATGGTGACGCTAACCCCAGAATTACGGCAGCAATTGAACGAAACTAAAGAATTAAACTTTAATATTGACCAAAATGAAGGGGTAATCGTCCTGCGAGTGGTGGAAAATTCCCCCGCTCAAAAAGCCGGAATGCAACCGGGTGATATCATCGAAACTGTGGCAGGAAACCCCGTTAAAACCGCCGCCGATGTGCAGCAAGGTGTAGAAACCAGTGCGATCGGTGGTAATCTGGAAATCGAGATTAACCGCAGGGGTAAACAACAAACTCTCACCGTTCAACCGGGGGTTTTTCCCAGCAAAAGTAGCGAGTGAACTACTTTCAACCGGTCAAGGGGCGACCCCTTACCCTACACTGGGAGGAGAGAAAATAGCAGCGGAGCGATCGAAATTGAGGCAGCGGTTACAATTAAAATTATCAATTGGGCGCGGGGCTGCCCTTCTAATCGGTTTGCTGGGATTAACGGCCTGTCAACCTCCTGATCCGCCGAAAATTTCGCCGACAGAATCGCCTAAAATCGAGGAAACTGGCCGCTTAATTCTCAATAATGCCACTTTAGAACAGGCTAACCCCTCGGGACAACCCCTCTGGAAAATTCAGGTCAAAAAAGCTACCTACACCCAAGACCAAAAAATTGCCCGTCTGGAAAATATCAAGGGTAATATCTATCAAGAGGGGAAAGTAGTTTTACAGGTTAGTGCTGACCGCGGTGAAGTTTACAAGGAAGGCCAGGAAATTCTCCTCAAAGATAATATTGTGGCTGTAGATCCCCGCAATAAGGCCATTATTAACGCACCAGAATTGCGTTGGCTACCCAAGGAAGGTATTTTAATCTCCCCCAAAGGGATCAAAGGTAGTCATCTACAACTAGAAGCTAAGGCGCGCCAAGGACGCTACGACACGCGCCAAGAAAAACTAGAATTACAAGGTCAAGTGGTGGCCACCGCCAAGGAATCTCGTGTTGTCCTGCAAACCGAGCGTCTGTACTGGGAAATTCCGCAACAGGTCATTAGTACCGATCAAAAAGTCGCTTTTGATCGCTATATTAATAAAACTATTATCGATCGTCTTACTGCTATCGGCGGTCGTTGGGAAAGAAAAAATAATCAGGTTATCCTGCAAGAAAACCTCGAATATCGCTCTTTAGAACCACCTTTACAGATTTCTGGTTCTCAGGCAATTTGGAACTATCAAAATCGTACCCTAACTTCCGATCGCCCCACGGAAATTTTTCAATATCAAGATCAAATCACTATTACTGGTAATCGTGTGGTGGTGGAATTAGGCAATCGCATCGCTTATCTCAAGGATGGGGTTAAGGGAATTAATCAGAAAACTGGGGCGCAATTGTATAGTCAGATCTTAACTTGGAAAATGTCGGAAAAAATTGTCGAGGCCGAGGGGAATATTATCTATGAACAACAGGAACCAAAATTTAATCTCACCGGCGATAAAGCGATCGGCACTTTAGAAGATAATAACATTGTTGTTACCAGTAGCTCCCCCGATCGAGTTGTCACTGAGATTTATCCTCGTTAACAGGGAAAATTAGCCAAAAAAAACTCTCCCCAAAAAAGGGAGAGAGGGGGGGTAAATATTTAAAAGCTTACCATTTGAGCAGATTAAACTGTTCCATATCGATCGTGTCGCGGTTACGATAGATAGTCAGGATAATCGCTAAACCCACGGCTGCTTCGGCTGCCGCTACGGTAATCACGAAAATAGTAAAAATTTGGCCTCGAATATTAGCGGGGTCAAGATAGTTGGAAAAACCCATTAAGTTA
>NZ_JASJFG010000628.1:0-4699 GCF_030065375.1 Microcystis sp. M49636_WE2
CCCCCTCAAGACAAAATTCCGGTTAATTCGGCAGCCAAGAGCGAAAAATTGGACACATTGCCCCCCTATCCCAATGGGGCAGTTCCCCTTGGTTCCCCATTTTATTTAGAACGTCTTCCCCTCGAAGAACAGATAAGGCAGGAAATCAAGAAACCGGGGGCTTTAGTGCGGATAAAAGCCCCGAAAGAAATGGGCAAAACTTCCCTACTTTTGAGAATGCTCGATTTTGCCAAACAGCAAGGCTACCGCACGGTGAGTTTGAACTTAGAACAGGTAGACCAGACGATTTTGGCTGATTTAAACCAATTTTTGCGCTGGTTGTGTGCCAATGTCGCTCGTCAACTACAGTTAAAACCCCAATTAGATGAGTATTGGGATGAGGATTTAGGCAGCAAGATTAGCTGTACCGCCTATATCCAGGACTATATCCTTGAATCAATTACCGCCCCCATTGTCCTCGCTCTCGATGAACTTAATCAGATTTTTGAACATCCCCAAGTGGCCAAGGATTTTTTACCGCTGCTGCGTTCTTGGTACGAAGAAGCCAAAACCCTGCCTATCTGGCAAAAACTCCGTCTTATCGTCGTCCATTCCACAGAAATTTATGTTCCCCTGCAGCTCAATCAATCCCCCTTTAACGTGGGATTCCCCGCACAGATAAGTCATTTTAGTCTTGAGGAGGTATTACAATTAGCCCAACGTTATCAACTCACCTGGGAAAATCAGGAAAAAGTCAAGCAATTGATGGAGTTGGTGGGAGGACACCCAGCTTTGGTGCAAACCGCCCTCTACTATCTCAGTCGGGAGGAAATAACCATGACGCAAATATTAACCAGTGCCACCTCCGTCACGGGGATCTATGCCCATCACCTGCGGCGCCATTGGGCGGTATTAGAACAACAGCCGGAACTAGCAAAAGCCCTCGACCGGGTGATGAGCGCGGTGGAACCCGTACAATTAGACCCAATTCTCGCTTACAAACTCAGCAGTATGGGGCTACTCAAACAATCGGGAGATAAAGTCGTACCAGGCTATGAATTGTATCGACGCTATTTTTTAGAGGTGAAATCCTCTATCAGTTATCAGTAAACAGTAATCAGTTATCAGTGAGGGTGTGGGGTGTAGGGTGTGGGGTGTAGGGTGTGGGGGGAGTGGGAATTATGAATTATGAATTATGAATTGGGGAGGTGGGGAAGTGGGGAAATTGAACTAAAACCCCAAAACCCCAACACCCCAACACCTAAAACCTGTCTCCTGGCTCCTGAATCCTGACTTCTGAATCCTATCTCCTGACGACCGACGACCGGCTACTAACCCCACCAACAAACTTTTTGCCGCAAACTCTACTTATGAATATGTCAATCAAAGATACTGTCCAAAATACTGTCAACGTTAGCAATTTTAGTCGCTCGCAACTAGGTCAACCGGATGAGAACAATTTATATCAAGCAGTCGCCACAGTTACCGAGGGACATTGGCCGGAAAATCTGTCGGGATACGTTTTTATCGTCTGTCCTTTTCATAGAGAAAATGACCGTCATTTGTTCTCTGGCGAGGGTGTAATTATTAGATGGGACCTGCAAGGGAAAAATAATCAAGTTAACGTTTACAGTAAAAAACTGAAAACTTGGGATAGTTTTTGGCGAAAAGTTTTACCGATATTTAATATTAGTCGAGCTACTTTTCCCGCAGTGGTCAGCATTTTAGGTTCTTCGGAAATAGCGAATACTGCTATGGTTAAACTAGAAAAAGTTGCCGAAGATAAACAACTAGAAGAAACCAGATTAATTCTCACCGCCGATGCTGGACGTTACTGGGAAGTGGATCCCGTTTCCCTTGATACTATCACCCCGATTGGTTATTTTGACCAACATATTGTTTCCGTGCCTTTGTCTATTTTCCCAGTCCTAGAAAATACCGCTCACCCCTTCTACGACAAAAAGACCAAAGAATTTATCACCTGTGAATTAAAGCTAAAACTTTTATCGGGAGGTATGTTAAAAGATTTAGATTCATCGGTGTATATTGTTGTTTGGGATCAACAAAAAAAACTTAAACCCTGGAAAATACAGGGAACTATCCTCGAGGGTAGCCCCCATTCGGTCATCGTCACCGAAGATTATATCATGATTCCCGATATGCCTTTTCAGATGGGAGTAGCCAAACTATTAGGTATCAGAATTAAGCCAGAAGAAACCTATCCGAAAACTCAAATTTATCTGGTTAACCGTCAAGATCTCAAGGAAGAAAAAACCACCGTTCCCTCGCGATTAATTACCTTCAATGGTGACAGTTATCACTTCCTTTGTAATTACCATAGTATCAACGGTCAAATTCAGCTGGTGGCCATCCAAAATGCCACTATTAGTTTAACCGAAGCGATCGAAAAAGACGATATCCAACATTTTACCGGTCAGAGTTATCCCCCCGAATACCACGGCATTCCTTGGATGTTTTCCTTTGACCCCGGAGTGCTGCGCAAAGTGGTTATCGAAGATGCCAGGGTGATGAGCGAACAAGCTTTCATCCATCCGGGTTGGTTCTGTACCAGTCTCTACACCGCCGACCCGCGGGAATCGGAACAGGGGTACAGTGCCATTTATCAAATTTATCTCGGTTATGTGCGCGAATTAATCTGTCGTCGTCAGTATATGGATTGTCGCGACCAAAGCAATCGCATCCTCAGCGATGCCGAACTTCCCTGTCATGACTTGCCCTCGGTATTAGCCAAGGTTCCCTTCGATAAGGATTGGAATCAGTTAAGTCAACAGATTAGCCAAGAAAAAAATGCCAGTGATACTCATGTATCACATTTAGGTCGGGGACTACTGGATTTTTATGTTTGTCCCGATGGCTATATTTTAGATAGCATTCAGTTTATTCCCCAAGAACAGGGCTATCTATTGACGACGGTTTTAACCCCGACCAAAGTATTAGAAGCTTGGTTATTTAACCCTGACAATCTCAAGGACGGACCGATTGCTAAACTGAGCTTGCCGGAAGATGTTCACTTTGGTTTTACCTTGCATTCCGAGTATTTCGAGCAGGTGCTGCCTTCTCCCCGTCCTTCCGTCTCACAGGTAAATCAAGTCCTGTCAGCCTTGCGGAGTCTTGTTTTAGTTCCCGTAGAATTTTTCTTGGGGAGACCCGCAGCCGTTTACAATCGCCGAGTAAAAAAATGATTGTTCTCAAAGGATACGACATTCTTACCCAAATCTACGAAAGCGTTAACTCGGAAGTCTATCGGGCTATTCGCACCGCCGATAATCAACCGGTTATGCTCAAAATCCTCAAGCAAGAATATCCCACCGTCCAAGAACTAACCCACTACAAACAGGAGTATAAAACCATCTGCGGCCTCAACTTCGAGGGGGCGATTAAAGCCTATGGTTTAGAAACCTACCGCAGAACTCCCGTGATTATTTTGGAAGATTTCGGGGGTATATCCTTAAAAAAATGGCTAGAGGGCAAAAAAACTCTAGCCTTAAGGGACTTTTTAAGTCTTGCACCCCGAATAGTGGCTAATTTAGAGAAAATTCACAACGCCAAGGTTATTCACAAAGATATTAATCCTGCCAATATAGTTCTTAACCCCGAAACCGGACAGATTAAAATCATCGATTTTGGCATTGCCAGCGTCCTGCAGCGGGAAAATCCGGGGCTAAAAAATCCCAACGTCCTGGAGGGGACTTTAGCCTATATTTCTCCCGAACAAACCGGACGGATGAATCGCAGTCTCGATTACCGCACGGATTTTTATTCCTTGGGCGTTAGCTTCTACGAACTTCTCACCGGACAATTACCTTTTCGGGCTAAAGATGCGTTGGAATTAGTTCACTGTCATCTGGCAAAACAACCTTTGGAGATTAATAGTCTCGTCAGGGAGGAAATTCCCCCGGTGGTGGAGGCAATCATCAGGAAACTGATGGCTAAAACCCCGGAGGAACGATACCAAAGTGCCTATGGTATTCGAGCAGATTTAGAAGAATGTTTAAGACAACTAGAAAAAACGGGTAAAATTGATGATTTTGTTATCGCTAGGCAAGATCTAGCCAATCAGTTCCAAATTCCCCAAAAACTCTACGGTAGGGAGGCAGAAATCGCCACTCTCCTCACTGCTTTTCAACGGGTAGCCACGGCGGATAAAAACTCCTCTCACACCGAACTGATGCTAGTTACGGGTTATTCTGGCATGGGTAAAACCACCCTGGTTAGGGAAATTTATCAGCCAATTACTGAAAAACGCGGCTTTTTTATCTCCGGTAAATTTGACCAGTTTCAGCGCGATATTCCCTACGCTGCCGTGGTTAGTGCTTTGACTCATCTCGTCAAGCAACTTTTGGGGGAAAGTCAACCACAACTGCAACTATGGCGACAAAAACTCCTCAAGTCTTTGGGGGCGAATGCACGGGTTATTATTGATGTGATTCCCCAACTAGAATTAATTATCGGTCCACAACCAGAGGTGTTACAATTAGGAGCGATCGCTACTCAAAATCGCTTTAATTTAGTCTTTAAAAATTTTATTCGGGTCTTTTGTTCCCCGGAACATCCTCTGGTCATCTTTCTCGATGATTTGCAATGGGCAGACTTGGCTAGTCTCCAGTTAATAGAATTAATTATGCTCGATGGCGATATGGACTATTTGTTTTTAATTGGCTCCTATCGCAGTAATGAAATTAATTCCACCCATCCCCTA
>NZ_JASJFG010000960.1:0-2924 GCF_030065375.1 Microcystis sp. M49636_WE2
CGGATTTTTAACCAACTATCTAACTATCATCTGCAATTAGCTAATAGTTTCTCAGGAATTGACCCAAAAGTATTCGATTCTCAGCGTCAAAGTGCTTTAAACACCGGACAACTGCGGGATGAAGCCACCTATCAGCTTGCTTTGGTCCATAGGGCGCAAAATCAGCCAGAATTGGCGGTTCCTTTGTTAATTCAGGTGATTCAATCCCAAAACCCCACCAGTGAATTAGGACAAAAAAGCTATCAACAACTCTACGAGATGGGATTTGTCAGCACACCCATCTCCGCACCGACTCCCACATCGGCAACTCCTAACAACTCCCCCCCACGGCAGTAAATTTTGTCCCCATTGACGAGCTTTCGGTAACAATGGGATCAGAGTATCTTTAATTGTTTTGAGGAGTTAAGATGGTTGACTTTCGCCAAGTAGAAGCGATGATTCAAGAACAAATCCCCGATGCACAGGTGATGGTTCGGGATTTAACGGGAGGTGGCGATCATTTGGAAGCGGTGGTTATTTCTGGCGAATTTGCTGGCAAAACCCGCGTTAAACAGCATCAAATGGTTTATGGCGCTTTACAATCGGCACTGGCTACCGAAGCCATCCATGCTTTGGCATTAAAAACCTACACTCCCGACAGTTGGGCAGCAGAAAAATAACAGTTATCAGTTATCAGTTATCAGTTAGTTTTTTGGCTCTCTTAGGTTTGGTGGGCAAAATGTATTCTAAGATACATTCTTCCTAGCGAGCGAGTGGAAGGAACCACAAAGACACAAAGGACACAAAGATTGATCGATCCTCTGTAAGTTAAACTTATCACACAGAACCTAGAAGAGCCAACTACCCAATTCATAATTCATAATTCATAATTCATAATTCCCACACCCCACACCCTACCCCCACGAAAAACTTTTTCAGCAACCCCTAATTACTTATGGTTAGTCCTTTACTAGAACCCTTTCGAGAAGCCTATCGCAATTTGGAACTTTTACCCCTGCGATCGGATAAAGAATTACAGCGTTTTGCTGTCAAATACGGCACAGAAATTATCGACGAATTAGAACAATTGGTCGAAGATAGTCCTTCGGAAGACGGAAAAATTATTCTAGCAGGACATCGGGGTTGTGGTAAGTCAACCCTACTCTATGAATTTAAAAGAAAGTTAGATGATCGCTATTTTGTTGTTTTCTTCTCGATCTCAGACACGATCGAAATGTCAGACGTAAATCATGTTACTATTTTATTCTCGATCGCCGTTCAGATGATGTCAGAAGCGGAAGCCCAAAATTTAACTATTAAAGATTCTATGAAAAAAAGCTTTTCTCAATGGTTTACTGAACAAATTCGCACCGAAACCAATCAAGCAAATGCCACTCTCGAAACAGGTTTTAACTTTTCTACTTTACTAGCTCACATTAAAGGAATTCTCAAGATTAATTCGACTATTCGCGAGGAAATCAAACAAAAATATGAGCGGAGAATTACCGATCTAGTTGCCCAAATTAACATTATAGCTAGTGAGATCGAGTCCCAAAGTCAGAAAAAAATCTTAGTAATTGTTGATGACATTGATAAAATTGACTTAGCACAGGTAAGGGATATTTTTCAATCCCATATTAAAGCGATTATGTTGCCCGGTTTTCGGATTATTATGACTATTCCGATCGCCGCTTTAAGAGAGGTAGCTTTAAAGGCAACTCTCCAAACAGAAACCAACGATCAGATCGTGCAAATGCCTGTATATAAACTCTTTAAACAGGGAGAAATTAATTCACCTAATGCTATACCCGATCCGCAAATTATTGCTACTTTAACCGAGATTATCACTAAGCGCATCGATTCCGATTTAATCGATCCTGACACCCTCGAAAAAATTTGTCTTTATAGTGGGGGAGTGTTACGAGAATTAATTCGCATTACTAATGATTGCTGTCGGGTTTGTTTGCGATCGGTTCGTCGTTATCCTGATGATAATACCCTAAAAATTAATCAAGCTGTTTTAGAACAATCAATCACAGAACTTAGTCTCGATTTTGCTGAAAGTATCGGTACAGCAGATGAGGAAATTATTAAAACTGTTTATAAAAAGTCAAAACCGAAGGATCTCAAGGATCAAAATTTTCTAGATCTGCTGCATGGTTTATATATTTTGGAATACCGCAATGGCGATCTCTGGTATAACGTGCATCCGATTGTAGTTGAGTTAATGAAAAAAAGAGGAACAATTTGAATGGTATATTATGACTGATGAAACATCTTCAATTATTGACCAAAATGAAAGAGAATACGAAGGTTTAATCGTGTCTCTAGAGGCAAATCAAGAGAGATTAAATATATTAATTTGTGTGTGTGATCAGGAAAAATTGCGAGAAGAAATCATCGATCGCTATAGCAAAGAATTAGAACCAGTAATCCCTTGTTATCGGATTGATTTAGATCAAAAAGAACCGAGTTTAAGAGCAGCAATTGCTAGTTTAGTCTCCAGAAAACCAGAGTTATTACAAAGCAAAAACGCCGTGATCACAACCACAGGAGTGGAAAAATTACACTCGATCGAATGGCAACGGGAAAAATCGGAACTAGATAAATTTTTTGGTTATCTGCAATGGACAAGGGAAGGATTGCGAGAATTTCCCTATTCCATTGTTCTTTGGGTAACAAGCACAGTGGAGGTAAATTTACGCAAAAAGTCCCCCGATTTTTGGAGTTGGAGAAAAGGAGTTTTTCGCTTTATTTCTCCTCCAAGTAACTTTTTACCTTCTCAGGAAATTTTACCAATTTTACAATCTTTTGACGAAATTACTATAGATAAAGATATTCCTTCAATCTCTAAAGAAGACTTGTTAGAACTAATCGAGCAAATCGAGGTAAATAAAGGCAAAAAAGAGCCAAGACTAGCGAGTTTATATGCCAGTTTAGCTAAA
>NZ_JASJFG010000790.1:0-2641 GCF_030065375.1 Microcystis sp. M49636_WE2
AAGGCGACTTGACATGATGCTATATATATAATGGAAAATCCGTGCGCTTGCAAACCCTAGTTTTCAAGAATTTTCAAGGTCTAGTTTATTCGCCATAATGAGTTTTAGCACGATGAATATAGATTAACTTCTGTTCATCATTAATGGTGTAAAGTATTCTATCTTGATAACTTAACCGAATTGAATAGAAACCCGTTAAATCTCCTACTAATTTTTTGCCACTATAGGGAGAAATACTCAGGGTATCTTGGATAATTGACTTCAGTTTTTTCTTAAGTTTAAGGGTTAGCTTATCAACATCTTTTTTAGCTTCTTTGGTAAATCTGACTTCATAAACCATTAATCAATGTCTCCCAAGACTTCCTCAAGAGAATAGGTTTCATTTTCATTAATTTGCTGTAGAGATAGTTGTAAGCTTTCTCTTAAATCGGGAATAGAGAGTAATTCGATGGTTTCTTGTAAACTTTCATAGTTTTTTTGGGAAATCAAAATTACAGAGTCCTCCTGATTCTCAATGGCATAAATTTTGTTATCTTCTGTAACCGATTTAACCAGACTTGGTAAATCGGTTTGAGCATCGGCGATTTTAATTTTTTTGATCATAATTAATCCTTTTTTTGATGATGAAATAATAAAAATTATTGTAGGGATTTAACAATCTCTCCTAATCACAGTCCAGACAGCATCCTCCTATAATTATCCATCATTGTAGTCATCAGTGATTAATTCAATCATAGTCAATGATAGGTGATGCGTTACTGGACTAGGTAATAGGTGTAGGGGTAATTCATGAATTACCCCTACAATAACGTTTTTCTGGATGTTGTTAAAATTTCTCTTGACAAAGGCGACTTGACAGGATACTATATTCATAATGGAAAATCCGTGCGCCTACGAACCCTATTTTCCAAAGCATTCAAACTCTATCTTAATTCTGATTGCCAGAGTTGCGACAACATAGTTTTATATTCTCCATAATCGTTTGGGTATGGGGATGATTTTCCCCTAATCCTTCTCTGAAAATATTAATCGCTTCTAGATGGAGAGGTTCCGCTTCTGTGTAGCTGTCTTGGGAATGATACAATAGTCCTAAATTATTGAGAGATACCAATTTTCATAACTAAGATTGGGAATATTTTGAAAGTGCTTAATGTTAGCTGTAATCAGAGTATAATCGCAATAAATAGCAGTCGCAGCAATAAACAAATCAATCGGGGTAATGAGTTGTCCTTTTATTCTAAGATTAACGTATATTTGAGTAGCTATATCACTAATTTCACGATCATAACCAATTACTTCACTGACTTCTACAAGACGTTCAAATTGTTGTTGTTGATTTCGTGCATCTTTATACAATAAACCACTTTTAATCTCGTAATAGGTAAAGATTGAAAACGATATATAAGTATAGTGTTGTCGATAGATGCGGAATTGTTCAATTACTGCGGGATTGCCTCGTAAAAAATAAGAGAGGATATTGGTATCAAGTAATGCTTGTTTCATAAGTCATTTATCCGTTTTAAATCAAGTTGACGATTAGCTTCTGCTTCTTCGACAATCTCTTGCATAGTATTTTCTATATCTGCTGCCATACCAGCAAATTCCATAAAGTCAACGTCTGGATGTTTTGTTTTTATAGATTGGACAAAATGCAGGATTTCCGGCAGCAGAGAAATGGGAGTTGTTTCAATTTCTTTAATAAGTTGTTCTTTGAGTGTCATAGCTTTATCAGTTATCAGTTATCAGTTATCAGTTATCAGTGAGCAGTGAGCAGTGATTAATTCAATCATAGTCGATGGTGGTGGGTTACTGGACTAGGTAATAGGTGTAGGGGTAATTCATGAATTACCCCTACAATAACGTTTGTCTGGATGTTGTTAAATTTTCTCTTGACAAAGGCGACTTGACATGATATTATATTCATAATGGAAAATCCGTGCGCCTACAGACCCTATTTTCCAACGCTCTTAACTATGATTGGTTCATTCAAGGCTCTCTTGGATTTGGTGGGTAAAATGTATTCTAAGATACAGTCCTGCTGGCGAGGGAATGGAAGGAACCACAAAGGCACAAAGGACACAAAGATCGATTATGTTGTAGGTTAAGCTTATCGCACAGAACCTGGAAGATTCCTATAATAAGTCTAAGCTGTGATTTGAATGATTGAGTGAATACTATGATTGTGTTGTATTTGGCAAGTCTTTATCAATGATCAATTATAGTCTATCCCATAATCCCATAAATCACAGTTAAGGCGATGGATGTTGCTGTTGTCGCATTATTTGTAAGTTTTCCCGAATTGTAACAGTATTAGGATGATTCTCCCCTAATGCTTGGGTAGCAATATTAATCGCTTCTAGATAGAGAGGTTCCGCTTCTGTGTATCTGCCTTGGGAATCGTACAATGCTGCTAAATTGTTGAGGGAAGTTGCCACAGAGGGATGATTGTCTCCTAAGAGTCGTTTACACAAATCTAATGCTTCTAGAAAGAGAGGTTCTGCTTCTGTGTACCTGCCTTGGGAATAGTACAAGTTTGCTAAATTGTTGAGGGAAGTTGCCACAGAGGGATGATTGTCTCCTAAGAGTCGTTTACACAAATCTAATGCTTCTAGAAAGAGAGGTTCTGCTTCTGTGTACCTGC
>NZ_JASJFG010000408.1:0-14474 GCF_030065375.1 Microcystis sp. M49636_WE2
GTGTAATCACTTTGGGGAGAGTTAATAATTTGGTTAGCTGTACCCATTTCCTCAATTTTACCTTTATTCATCACCATAATCCGATCGCTCATAAATCTGACGACACTTAAATCGTGGGAAATAAAGATATAAGTGAGATTAAATTCCTGCTGTAATTCTTTGAGTAAATTTAAGACTCCCGCTTGTACGGAAACATCTAAAGCAGAGACAGATTCATCACAGATAATAAACTGAGGATTTAAGGCTAAAGCGCGAGCAATACACACCCTTTGTCGTTGTCCTCCCGATAATTGATGGGGATAGCGATCGAACCAAGTAGGATCGAGTTTAACTCGTTCTAATAAATATTCTACTCGTTGCCGTCGCTTTTGGGAATTGCCGCCGGTATGATGAATAACCATCGGTTCTAAAATTGCTTTACCGATGGATAAACGGGGATTCAGGGAGTTGTAGGGATTCTGAAAAACTATCTGTAATTCCCGTCTCAGTAGTCTTAATTTTGGATCGCTGGGGTTTAACTTAGCGAGATTTTCTCCTCGGAAATAGATATTTCCAGAAGTGGCAGGAATTAAGCGCAGAATTGTCCTTGCTAAGGTAGATTTTCCGCAGCCAGACTCACCGACTAAACCGAGGGTTTCCCCCTGTTTAACGGCAAAACTGACCTGATCTACGGCATTAAAAAAGGTCTTTACTTGCCCGAAAACTCCCTTAACTGGAAATCTAACCGATAAATTTTCTACTGATAAAATATTCTCGTGATTCTGTAAACCTGCGATTCTGCTTTCTTCCTCCTGGAGAGTAATAAACTTAACTGCCGGTGGAGTAATTTCCTGTAAGTCAATAATCTTACCTTGAGAGTCTTTTTTCACTTGTAAAAAATCGCTGACAGTGGGTAATTTTTCGGGACGAGAGTTTAAGCGAGGACGACAGGCAAGTAAACCTTTTGTGTAGGGATGTTGGGGATAATTTAATACTTCTTCTTTTGTTCCCTGTTCGACAATTTCTCCTTGATACATCACGACAATTTGATCGGCAATTTCGTTAATAACTCCTAAATCGTGGGAGATAAAAACCATTGACATTTCTCGATCACTTTTACACAAATCGCGTAATAATCTTAATATTTCTGCTTGGACAGTCACATCTAAAGCGGTGGTTGGTTCGTCAGCAATTAATAGGGTAGGATTACAAGAAATCGCCATGGCAATCATTACCCTTTGTAATTGTCCCCCCGATAATTCGTGAGGATAACGCTTTAGAATTGCTTCTTTTTGTTCTTGAATATAAGTTCTAATTTTTTCTCTGACATGACCCTTATTTTCTAAGGGAAAAGTTTCTATATACTTCTCCTCTAACTGTTCATCACTGGGTAATAAGCGCACTTCTTGCAGTAGAGAGATGGCTTGATTTTTTGCCTGTTCAGTGCTGACTTTTTGATGCAGTAAAATTGCTTCGGTGAGTTGAAACTCGATGTTATAGACTGGATTAAGAGAACTCATTGGTTCTTGGAAAATCATCGCCATTTCTCCCCCGCGATAATAACGCAATTCTTCCGGGGGAATAGATAATAAATCTACTGCTTGCATTGACTGACCTTTTGCTGGACGAAAGCAAATTTCTCCCCGGGTAATTTTTCCCGGAGAGGGAACCAATCCCATAAGTGCGAGGGAGGTGACGGATTTTCCTGAACCCGACTCCCCCACACAACCGAGAACTTGACCTTTCTGCAAGCTAAAACTAATGTTATTAACGGCGACTGTTGTTCTTTTCTGATTGGAAAATTCAACGGTGAGATGGTGAACGTCGAGAATTTTGTTATCCATAGGTCTTTAACTGGTGAAACCTAGCATCATCTTAACCTAAGTTGTCAATTTTAACTATATAGCAGTTATCTTATTGGTGAGGTGGGAAGTTTTACTTACCCAATCAGGTTACATTTTCTCTTGATGAGAAAAGCTATATTCACCTTCACTCATCAACAAATAAGAGGTGAGCTATTTTCTTAGCTTAATCATACTCACCGTGCCATTGATATTGCATCTTACTTCTATTTTTAATGATAGCTTTAATGGTGTCGGTTGAAACTTCGAGTTCTATCAGTAAACAAGTTTGTAATATTAAAGTTACGGTACACAAAAGATCACAGAGTTCTTGATTTTTTATTTTGATTTCCTTGTCTGGGTGAACTATTAAGTTATTTCTAATATAAACTACTCGCTTAATAAATTTATCTTTTAAATCTTGATCTTTGGTTATCCTAGAGAATAAACTATCATCTTGTGAGTTGAAAGTATCAGCAAAGCTTTGTTTAGTGTCGTCATTGTTTTCAACGAACAAATAGGAAATCTTATCTATAATATCTCTCAGTCTATGCTTTAGATTCTTCTCAACTTTAAACAAGTATTTAACTTTCTCATCTAAAAACCTTTTGAAATCTTCTTCCATAGGATAATTTTGAATAACTTCGCGAAGTTTTTGATAAATGCCATTTTGATAACTATCTTGAGACATATATTCGATTTTATGTTTTCCTTTTTGAGTTTGTTTATGATATATCTCCAACGCTTGCACAATATTCAGAAATTTATATTCCAGATACAATTCTGGATTATAAATATTTATTAATAGTTCCTGAAAGACAATTTTAAATTTCTCTCGCTTATCTATCCAGTTTTGAAAAATTTTTTCCAAATCATCTTTAACATTATCATAAGTTAACAGCATTTTTGACCGATGATGGACATAATCGGAATTTTTTGACAGTTTTCTTTCATTCCATATAATTTCAATCGGAGTCCTTTTATCTGGGTATTGGCTATCATTTTTATCATGTCTAGCGTGAACTGAAACAATTTGATTAGAAGAATAAGTAGCAAAGCTAAGAAAATCACGAAATTGGATAACTAAGTTTTTACAATCTTCTAAACTGCTTGAGTTTTTATTGACAATCTCAAGACCAATTATATATTTAATATCAGCACTTTCAGTGGAGCTAAGATTAAAAATCGGGACAAAATAGATACTCAGTTCCAGTTCTTTGATTACTCCTAGCTTAATATTTGGCAATTGTTCGTAAGTAACCTTGACTTGCTTAACTTCTCCAGTGGATGAAATTTCACTTTTCATATCTAAAGGACTAATTTTTACCCATTCATTTAAAGAAGAAAAATCAACTCTTAATTTTTGAAATTTGTTCAAGTCTTCCTTATTTAAAAAATCATTGTTCTGAAAATATATATTATAGAAAAGCATTTCGGGATTTACTTGCAAATTCACCAGATTTTCTCCTATTTTTGTTTTCTGGATATCACAGTTAAAAAGGCCGACAACTTTTCCATCGATAAGTCCATAAATCAGGGTTGCTTGTGATTTTAATCCATAAGGAAACCAGGACAATAGCGGGGCTAAAGTGTTGAAAGTATCATCAATATTTAAAACTAAACGTTGATTAAGTTTATGGGAAAGTTTCCCAATTACTCGTTTTTCTGGGTGTTCAGGGAGCCACCAGTAACCTTCTCTTTCAAATTCGTCAATCATATTAGCTGATCATTAAGTTTGTAGTATAAATATACCTTTTCGCATTATAGCGAATTTAGTACAAGATAACTAACAAATTTTCGGCATTAAGAAGATTTTCGTCTCTGAGCGATCGCCATTTACCGCAGACTGGCGACTTTTTTAAAGAAAAAATTTTCTTTTCTGTCTCCCCTTTGGGATTACACTGGCAATTGAGAATAATTAGCATTTATTTTTTAGCGATCGCAAGTCTTAGACAGTTTCAAAACCGTTGACTGAGGCTGACAGTAGTGCAGTTCTCACCCTTTGGCTACTTCAGTAAACTCGATGAGCTATTAAGGAATTATTGTCACTCTTGAATGAAAGACCTTCATTACCTTTGGAGATAAGAAAAGCATGGACGATAAAATTAGACCGAATCAACCAGAAAAACCAGAAAAATCGCCAAATAAAGCCCAATTTTTCCGTTGGGGTGGTAAAAAGACAGAATTAGATAATGTCACTCCCACGGGTAATGACTTTGCTGCCACTTATCCTTTAGCACAAGTGGAAATGGGAAAAACCGTCTGGTTAGTGGGATTTCAGGGGACAGGAGGGATCAATCGACTCCTAGGTATGGGATTAAACCCCGGCATTCAATTACAGGTAATTAGCTCCCAACCGAGGGGATCAGTTTTAATTGGCATTCAAGACAATCGTATCGGTATCGGGGCGGAAATGGCCGAAAAAATCCTCGTTAGTGACATTCAACCGAAAAAACTGGAACCCAAAAAAGACCTAACTGAAGTAAGAACATTTCTGCGGGAGATACCCATAGGAAAAGCGGGTAAAGTCATCGGTTATGACCGAGCATTGCGCGGATACAAAGGAAAATTGTTATCAATGGGATTAACTCCGGGGACAGAGTTTACCGTTATTCGCGTCGCACCTTTGGGGGATCCCGTCGAGATTCGAGTGCGGGGATTTCATCTCAGTCTGCGTAAACAGGAGGCAGACACTTTAATCGTCGAAGAAATAGACCCAAAAAGCTAAATTTAATCATCTAAGCCTATTAATTACTCAATATCCTAATTATGGTCAAACCCATTATCGCCTTAATCGGCAATCCTAACTGTGGCAAAACTACCCTTTTTAATGCTCTCACAGGATCCAATCAACGGACCGGCAACTGGCCGGGAGTAACAGTCGATCGCAAGGAGGGAAGATTTCAAGTTAACGGGGAAGATATCACCCTTGTGGATTTACCCGGAGTCTATTCCCTCGATGTAGAAGAAGGGGAGACAGGAATGGATGAATTAGTCGCTAGGGACTATCTGCTGTCAGGAGAAGCGGATTTAGTGATTAATATCGTCGATGCTGCCAATTTAGAGCGTAATCTCTACCTGACTACCCAAATCATGGAGATGCGTTTACCGATGTTGATTGCCCTGAATATGATGGATGTGGCCAAAACTAGGGGTATTGTGGTTAATCCGCAACTCTTAAGCGTTCGCATGGATGCAATTGTCGTCCCGATTAGTGCGGTTAAAGGGGAGGGAATCGGAGAATTAAAGCAAAAAATTGGGGAATTAGTCGATGATATTAACCATACTGCTGCTTATGTGGCTTATCCTGCGGTAATTGAGGAAGCTCTTAACGAGATTATTGCCTACATTAACGACCATAGCAGTAAAAGGATCGTTGAGCCAAGATGGACCGCTTTAAATTTACTGCAATACGAGGATCGCATCGTCCCAGAATTGCGCTCCCAGGAACTATTAAGCATTATCGTCAAGCATAGACGACAAATACACCAAGTTTTAGGGGAAGACCTTGATATTTTAATTGCTGATACTCGTTATGGCTTTATTCAACAAGTTACTCAGGGAGCCACTCAACGGACTGGACAGATAAATGATACCATGTCCGATAGCCTCGATCGGATTGTTCTCGATCGCTGGTTAGGAATTCCGATATTTTTGGGCGTAATGTACCTAATGTTCTTGTTTACAATCAATGTTAGTGCTGCCTTTATCGATTTCTTCGATTTAACTGCCCAGACTATCTTTGTCGATGGTTTGTCCCAAGTTTTACAAAAAATCCATACCCCCGGTTGGCTAATTGCTCTGCTCGCTGATGGAGCGGGGGGAGGTGTGCAAACCGTCGCCACTTTTATCCCCGTAATTGGCTTTATGTTCCTCTTTTTGTCAATTTTAGAGGATTCCGGCTATATGGCCCGGGCAGCCTTCGTCATGGACCGATTGATGCGTTTGGTGGGATTGCCGGGTAAATCCTTTGTCCCCATGCTAGTGGGATTTGGTTGCAGTGTGCCGGCAATTATGGCCACCAGGACCCTAGAAAATTCCCGTGATCGTTTAATGACGATTATGATGAATCCTTTTATGTCCTGTGGGGCCAGATTACCTGTTTATGCCCTATTTGCGGCGGCTTTTTTCCCCATAGGTGGTCAAAATATCGTTTTTGGTCTTTATATCTTAGGAATTCTCGCCGCTATTTTGACGGGATTGGTGATGAAAAAAACCCTACTCAAGGGAGAAGTCAGTCACTTTATTATGGAATTGCCTCCCTATCATCTACCGCGTCTGAAAGGGGTTTTAATTCGCACTTGGGAACGTCTGCAAGCGTTTTTATGGAAAGCTGGACGAGTTATCGTTTTAATGGTGATGATTTTGGGACTACTCAACTCCCTCAGTTTTGATGGTTCTTTTGGTAATCAAGACAGCGAGCGATCGGTTTTAAGTGCTACCAGTAAAGCTGTAACTCCTATTTTCTCACCCATGGGACTAGAACCGGAAAATTGGCCGGCAACGGTGGGAATTTTTACGGGAGTTTTTGCCAAAGAAGCGATGGTAGGGACATTAAACTCGATTTACAGCCAACTAGCAGGGGAAGATAACCCGAATAAGGGGGCAGCGGCGGAAAAATTCGACTTTTGGGGGCAAATTCAGGAAGCTATTGCCACTATTCCCGCCAATTTAGCGCAATTACCCAATCAATTACTTGATCCCTTGGGTTTAAATATTGGTGATTTGCAAGATCAAAAAACGGCTGCCGAGAAGCAAGAGGTAGATTTAGGAATCTTTGGCGCAATGGTGAAAAGATTTGATGGTCAAGCGGGTGCTTTTGCCTATCTATTGTTTGTTCTGCTCTATTTTCCCTGTGTTTCGGCCACATCGGCAGTATATCGCGAAACTAATGCCGGTTGGACTGCTTTTATTGCCTTCTGGACCACAGGAATGGCCTATATTGTTGCCACTTCCTTCTATCAAATCGCCACTTTTTCTCGACATCCGGGATTTTCTCTCTTTTGGATAGTCTTGATGGGTTTAACCGTAGTCGGGGTTTTATTCACCTTAAAAAATCTCCGTCCCCGAAAAATCAATCGTCCGGCAATTTAAAAGTAGGGTGGGTTAGGCGACAAAAAGCTAGGCAACTAACAAATTATTTAGATTCGCCGTAACCCACCGCAATCAAGCAACTTTTCTCGATTTTTTTCGCTTATAAACCATGATTTTAACCGATATACAGGCTTATCTTGCCAAAAATCAGAAAGCATCTCTGTCTGACTTATCTACACACTTTCGGATGTCAGCGGATGCCTTAAGTCCCATGCTCGATCGCTTGCTGAAAAAAGGGCGAATTCGCCTGATTTCCCTAGAAAAATGCGGAGGATGCAGCCGTTGTTCTCCGGAATCTATGGCTTTTTACGAATGGATTGAGGGCAATTCCACAGGGACAAACAGATAAAAGTTTAGTACTACAGAAGTGATCTAAGTAGGTAGGCGTTAAAAGTTGTCAGATGCCCCCCTTATCAAGGGGGGATTAAAGGGGGGACTAAGGGGGGATCGGCACCCCCCTTATCAAGGGGGATCCCCCCGCCTATCGGCACCCCCCTTATCAAGGGGGGCAGGGGGGATCGAACCTAAAATCCATTTTTAATTTAATTATAACCAGCTACTTAACTATTAAGATAACTGCTGTATTACCAGTCGCTTTCAACGGGGATAGTTAATTTCTGGCGAAGAACCAAAGTCACTCAACCGCAGAACCTCAAGGTTGTATAATCTTTAAGAGTTATTAAGCTTTGTATCAGTTTGCCCGGCATCATTTAATGAATATACTTTTGCTGACATCATCTTTAGGTTTACTCCTAGCGATCGCTATCGTCGTCTATTTTGTTTCCTCTCGCAAGTACCAATCGTCGGACTCGGTGGCCAATTCCTACGACCAATGGACCCAGGACGGGATTTTAGAATATTATTGGGGCGAACACATCCATTTAGGTCACTACGGTTCCCCACCAGAAAAAAAAGACTTTCTAGCGGCAAAAGCCGACTTTGTGGCGGAAATGGTCTCTTGGGGAGGTTTGGATAAACTACCCACCGGTGCAACTCTCCTCGATGTCGGTTGTGGTATTGGTGGCAGCAGTCGCATTCTGGCCCGCGACTACGGATTTACCGTTACCGGTGTCACCATTAGTCCCAAACAAGTGGCACGGGCCAAAGAACTAACACCCCCAGATGTAAATGCTCGCTTTTTGGTCGATGATGCCATGGCCCTTTCTTTTCCCGACGAGAGTTTTGATGTGGTCTGGTCAATTGAAGCCGGTCCCCATATGCCGGACAAAGCCGTTTTTGCTCAGGAATTACTGCGAGTTCTTAAGCCGGGGGGAGTCCTAGTGGTAGCGGACTGGAATCAGCGAGATGACCGTCAAAAACCGCTCAATTTCTGGGAAAGTCCTGTAATGCGCCAACTTTTGGATCAGTGGTCCCACCCCGCTTTTGCCAGTATCGAAGGTTTTGCCGAACAGTTAGCGGCCACGGGATTGGTAGATGGGGAAGTGGTGACTGCTGACTGGACAAAAGCCACTCTACCCTCTTGGATTGATACCATTTGGCAGGGGGTGATTCGTCCCCAAGGTTGGTGGCAATTTGGTCTAACTGGGTTGGTTAAATCCGTCCGAGAAGTGCCGACAATTCTGCTGATGCGTTTGGCCTTTGGTACGGGTTTATGTCGTTTTGGGATGTTCCGCGCTGTTCGCGCTCAATCCCATCTGCAAGCAAGTCAGCAAGAGTCTCTCACCTCAGTTATCTAGCTGGTTATAATTAAATTGAAGATAAATCCCCCCTTGATCCCCCTTGATAAGGGGGGTGTCTGATAATTTTTAACGCCTACCTACTTAAATTAATCTTGAATATTTAATTAATCTCTGAAAGATTAATAAGGTACGGTTCTAAACTCCACGCAATTATTACTAGGATTATAGAGAGTGTAAACTGCTTTATTTAATTCTTTACCAACGCTACCAACCCCAATTAAACGCTTATCTTGAATCGTCAAAGTTTGACTTGGTTGCCGTTTATCTAAAGTAGTAACAGTGCTGGTTAAATTAGCGGACTGTAAAGAATAATCAAAAACTTGTCCTGCACGACCACAAAATAGATTATTAACTCCCACCCGTTGCAGTCGATCTAAAATTTGCCATGGGGGAGTATCGGGGGTTAATTCTTCACTAACACTGACACTACTGCCATGAATTAATAAACAATCCAACTCGACAAAACCAAAATCGAGATTTCGTAACCATTGCACCGTTTCTAAAGAAACTGCATCCCAGAGTTGTTTAGTGCTATCAATTCCATGTTTATGGATTAATTCCGTCGGTTCTCCTGTGGCTCCTAAACTGTGTAAAATTAAACATTGTTCTTCCCACCATCCCCGACAAACCTGCGGATATAAGTTATTTTTAGTGGGATAACGTATTTGTTCTACTAGCATTTCACTATCGGGATTAACACCGATAAAATCTCCTAAAATATATAAATTTTCTACAGTAACTGACCGTTGCTGAATATCTTCCAAGACCGCTTGATAGGCTGGTAAATTGCCTTGAATACCGCTTAAAATTGCCCACATAATTTCTTGATTTATCACAAATTAACGTTCGCAAACATGAGTCGGATCATCGGCTTTTTCCGCATATTCTAGACCCTTAGCCAATCGCCAAGCGAAAATAGGAGGTAAACCCGATGCTAAAATAGCCTGACAGGTTTCCTGATAGTTATAGGCCACTTCTCGCAGCTGTACCGCTGCCGTTTCTCGATCGTAAATCACATAGGTGGCATTTGGACGACCGTGACGCGGTTCTCCCACCGATCCCACGTTGATGATACGTTTAACCGGTGTGGTAAATTGCCGCGACTGTTCCCCATCGGGTTGATACACTTTTATTTGCAAGCTTCCCTCGTCGAGAGTGCGAATATAGGGGATGTGGGTATGTCCACAGAATAAAACCTCTGTATCTACCGATAAAACCCGTTCTAAAGCCGTAAAAGCGTCCATTTCGGCTAAAAGGTACTCATGGTTACTTTGGGGACTACCATGGACAAAACAGAGGTGATCTAGCTTAAAAATTTCGGGCAGTTTTGACAAATAATTACGGTTTTCTGGGGTGATTATTTGATTTGTCCACTCATGAGCTAATCTACCGCGTTTTTCTGCTAAAAGCGACGGATAACTGCACTCACAGGCATTTAATCCCTCAACGATATCCTCATCCCAACACCCTTGTACCGTGGTAATCCCCAGTTGACGGATTTTTTCCACCACTTGGTTAGGATGGGGTCCATACCCAACCAAATCCCCTAAACAGTAGATTTCTTGACAACCCTGTTGGTCTAAATCTTGCAAAACAGCATTAAAAGCGGGCATATTGCCATGAATACAGGATAAAACGGCTATTTTCATCAGATTAACTCCATTTCTGGCTCTAAAGATTCTTGAAATTGTTGTTGATAATAAAAAAGTGCCTCATCGGACAGACAACAATCACTCAGGGTATCGGCAATTGTCGGTTTATCGAGATTGCGACCGACGATTTCAATCCCACTAAAGCGATTCGGTCTCCCATCGAGATTTAAGGGGAAATTTAAGCTTTGAAAGTCTTTTTCTGGCCATTCATCCATAAATTCCCCATAAATACACTGACCATCGATGATATCGAAGATACTTTTAACCCGCAGCACTTCCCCATAGGCCCCTTGGGTTAATTCTGTCCAAAAGGTGGTTAAACTGGAAAAATCGAGGATTTCTCCCGTTAAAACGGCTCTATAAATCTGTATTTCTCGTTTTTTTAACCATTGATCACCTTTTATGGTTGTTTTGACGGGACTGATGACTATTTCATCGACGGGAACCTGTCCTTCGGGGATTTCTTCGTCTGGAGACGTAATCGCTACCCGATGACAATTGAGGGGTTTTAGAAAGCTTTCGAGGGATTGCGTGTCTAAATGCCATGGTACTTCCATATAGACCCTGTTTTCCATGGATAAACTGCTCAAAAGGTCTTCTTCTTCCCTAGAAATAGAGGACAACTGGGGAAAGTCACTCTGTAAAGTGAGATGATCAATGGGAAAAGTTTCCGTCTGGGGACTAAAATATAGACTTGGCTGCTTGCTTTGGGCGATTTGTTGGCGAATCCAATGGGTTTTTCCCGCAGCTATACCCCCCGTCACCACGATAATCATTTTGCTCCTTCTTTATTGTGGTAATGATAATCATTCTAGCATAAGTGAGATTGGGGCAAGTAATCTTCCTTAACCAATCCTCTCGACTTAGCAAGGTTATTTTGGGAAAAATTGGCGGTCTCTTGGGATATTAATCATGGTTATGGCTCTTTTCTCTAGGATACCATTGGCTTTGTCCATCGGGTAAATCAACTAAGGTAATTCCCCTCGTTTTTAATTGTGATCGCCGCTTCCGTAAAGTGCAAGGGTTTGCGATAATGAACTTGGAGAACAAAGAGATGTAAAACCATGGGATCGAGGGTTCGTTAAATTTTAAAGTTTTTATCCATAAATCATTAGAGTTCTTGCATAATTAATTTTTGAGAGTTCAAAAACGGCAAAAAATGGCATAAAATGTGTAAATAGACCATTTAATTGATTATTATTCATTCTTAATTCTCCTGACTACTGGCTCCTGACTCCTAACCCTAACAACGATTTTTGATTTCTGCAAGAGGTCTATTCATAGTTTGTGCTTTTTAATTTTTTGAGAACTAGCCAAGCATTCGTTTAGTTGTGTCAAGATTTCCTCTTTATTTAAATTTCTGCCGATAAAAACTAACTGATTCTGAGGAGATGTATCCCATTCTACCGCTTGCAGATCGTAACGAGGGCCGCTCAATTGAAAAATATGTTTTAAATCGCTTTGTTGAAACCAGAGAATCCCTTTTGCTCGAAAAACATTTATCGGCATTTTTTGCGTGAGAAAAGGCTCAAATTTATCTAGATTAAATGGTTTATCGCTAACAAAGGAGACAAAATTAAAGTCTTCAGGAGATTGATTGTTACTGAAGCTTGGGCGATTTTTTTGAAAGTCTCTCAACTGGACTTTATACAATTCTTCTTTAGTTAAACCTATATCTAACAATAAACCCAAAGGAACCTGACCATAACTACTTTTTAGGAGTCTTATACCCTCTTTTTCCCGACAAATAAACTTTTCTAAATCATCTAATTTTTTGCCACTTACTCGATCTATTTTATTGAGAATTACCACGTCACCATAACGAATTTGACTAAGGGCAATATTACTATCAAAATGATCGGCAGTAAAGGTTTCAGAATCCACGAGGGTAATAATAGAATCTAAGCGAGTCAGATATTTTAATTCCGTGGCTAGGAAAGTGAG
This sequence comes from Microcystis sp. M49636_WE2, assembly GCF_030065375.1. Taxonomy (NCBI): domain Bacteria; kingdom Bacillati; phylum Cyanobacteriota; class Cyanophyceae; order Chroococcales; family Microcystaceae; genus Microcystis; species Microcystis sp. M49636_WE2. The sequence continues at coordinate 12,211 of NZ_JASJFG010000408.1, forward strand.
GATAATTGGCAAAGGATCGGCTAATCCTGTGGTTTCAATGATTAGATAGTCTACGGGTATTTCTTTTTCTAAGACCTGATAGACTGTCTCAATTAAACTATCATTAATCGTACAACAAATACAGCCATTACTCAATTCTACCATATCTTCATCGATGGAAACAAGCAATTGAGAATCAATATTAATATCCCCAAACTCATTGACTAATACTGCAACTTTTAACCCTTCTTTATTGTCAAGAATATGATTTAGTAAGGTGGTTTTTCCACTGCCTAAAAAACCAGTAATAATCGTCACAGGCATTCCCGATTTAGGCAAGCAAGGGAGAGAATCGGAGAGAGGAATTATCAAAGAACTCATGGCAGCTAACCCACTTGTAAGTTAATTAATTGACAGAAAATAGGCTTTTCTCAACCCTGTTAAATTCGCCCTAAAGGGATCGATCTCCACTATTTGCTGGTTTATACAAAAGTTTCAGAGATTAGTTTTAGATAGGATCGCCGTTTGCATTTTTCCTAATAAATCTACCAGCGTCATCGAACCTAAATCTCCCCCTTGTCGAGTGCGAACACTTAGAGTTTTACTGCTAACTTCTCGTTTTCCAATCACAGCTAAGACAGGGATTTTTTCTAGTTCTCCTGTACGAATTTGTTTACCTAAACGCTCACCACTTTTATCGATTTCCACTCGATAACCAGCTTGTTTTAACTGCATTGCTACCTCTAAAGCATAATGCTGCTGTTCATCACTAACGGGTAATAAACGGACTTGAATAGGTGCTAACCAGAGAGGAAAATCTCCCGCATAATTCTCGATTAAAATACCAAAAAATCTTTCCAAAGAGCCAAAAATAGCTCGATGAATCATAATCGGTCTTTCGCGACTACCATCCCTAGCTACATATTGCATATCAAAGCGTTCTGGCAAGTTAAAATCGACCTGAATCGTGGAACATTGCCACATTCTACCGATCGCATCTTGAATTTTTATATCAATTTTCGGACCATAAAAAGCCCCACCTCCCTGATCCTCAATATAATCCCACTTTTTAGCATTTAAGGCCTCAATTAAAGCTGCGGTTGCCAATTCCCAAACACTATCACTACCCACGGATTTACTGGGACGAGTCGATAAATTTATCTGATAATTAGTAAAGCCAAAATCGGAGAGAATTTTCTCGGTTAAGTTCAAAACTCCTAGAATCTCTGCGGCAATTTGTTCTGGCAAACAGAAAATATGAGCATCATCTTGGGTAAAACCTCGCACCCGCATTAATCCGTGTAAAACCCCCGAGCGCTCGTAACGATAAACTGTGCCTAATTCTGCCCATCTGAGGGGAAATTCTCGATAGGAATGCAGGTCATTTTGATAGGTTAAAACATGAAAAGGACAATTCATCGGCTTAATTTGATAGCTTTGCTGTTCTAACTCGATCGCCTCAAACATATTGTCGCGATAAAAGTCCCAATGTCCAGAAGTTTTCCACAGATCTAAATTAGCTAGATGGGGAGTATAAAGAAATTGATAACCCGCTTCTAAATGAGCTTGGCGCCAATAATCTTCGATTAAATAACGCATTGTTGCACCCCGGGGATGCCAAAAAACTAAACCGCCACCGGCATCTTCTTGGATGCTAAATAATTTTAATTGTTGTCCCAATTTGCGATGATCTCGTCGCTGCGCTTCTTCTTTTTGTTGGAGATAATTTTGTAATTCTGCGGGGGTTTGCCAAGCTGTGCCGTAAATTCGCTGTAATTGCGGCTGTTTTTCATCTCCTTGCCAATAAGCACCCGCTACACTCTCCAATGCGAAAGCATCTGGGTTAATTTCCCCCGTCGAGTTGAGATGGGGTCCCGCGCACAGATCCCACCAAAATTCTTCCGGGGGAGAAACAGCGCCATCAATTAACGAGGGTTCTCGATCGCTCCGTCCTGCGTCTGGACTACCGATAAAATAACGGGTAATGGTTTCATCTGGGGGAATTCTCTCTAAAATTAACTTTTTGTAGGGTTGATTAAGGCGCTCGATTTCTGCGGTAATTTCGCTTCTTTCCAGCACTTCTAGGATAATTGGCAGGTTTTTCTCGATAATTCGCCCCATTTCTGCCGCTATTTTCTCCAAATCTTCGGGGGTAAAGGGTGTTGGGCGATCGAAATCGTAGTAGAATCCCGTTTCTGTCCAGGGACCAATAGCGACTTTGGTTTCAGGAAAGAGAGTTTGTACAGCCATCGCTAAGATATGGGCGCAAGTATGGCGTATTTTTA
>NZ_JASJFG010001016.1:0-4301 GCF_030065375.1 Microcystis sp. M49636_WE2
CCTTATCAAGGGGGATTTAGGGGGATCAAACCAATTCAAGTCCCCCTTATCAAGGGGGATTTAGGGGGATCAAACCAATTCAAGTCCCCCTTATCAAGGAGGATTTAGGGGTATCTAACCAATTCAAGTCCCCCTTATCAAGGAGGATTTAGGGGTATCTAACCAATTCAAGTCCCCCTTATCAAGGAGGATTTAGGGGGATCAAACCAATTCAAGTCCCCCTTATCAAGGAGGATTTAGGGGGATCAAACCAATTCAAGTCCCCCTTATCAAGGGGGATTTAGGAGGATCAAACCAATTCAAGGGGGATTTAGGGGGATCAAACCAATTCAAGTCCCCCTTATCAAGGGGGATTTAGGGGGATCTAACCAATTCAAGGGGGATTTAGGGGGATCTAACCAATTCAAGTCCCCCTTATCAAGGGGGATTTAGGGGGATCAAACCTTTTGACTCCTAACCCTAACAACAATTTTTAATTTTTCCAAGAGGTCTAATATGTCCCTCAACTTCTCCCGGACTCGTGACTTATTATCTAACTTCCAATTTGGGGAACTGTTTATCGAGGAATTGGGATGGTCTCATCCTCGCGCAAAAAAAACTGTTAGTATCACCGTTGACAATCAAGAATATCCCTGTCAACGGATTGCGGAAGTGTCCGGAGTAGCAGTATTAGAGGTGACAACTACCGATATACCCGATGCGAAACTTCGTCGGGACATTCACCAGCAAGTTATCGAAAGAATTGCCGAAAATCTGCTAATTTTCGTCGATGGGGGACGGACACGCAGTTTATGGTACTGGGTAAAAAGAGAGGGAAGTAAAAGTTATATCCGTGACCATCTTTATATAAAAGGACAACCGGGAGATTTATTTCTCGGTAAACTAGCGGAATTAGTCCTCGATATCACCGATTTTGAAGATGGGGAACCCTCCGTGGTGGAGGTGGCCCATCGCTTACAAAAAGGTTTCGATATCGAAAAGATTACCAAGAAATTTTATCAGGAATTTCAGCGAGAGCATTTACAGTTCCTCCCTTTTATCCAAGGAATCGATCGAGAAAGCGATCGAAAATGGTACACTTCGGTTATTCTCAATCGTTTAATGTTCGTCTATTTCCTGCAGCGCAAGGGATTTATCGATAACGACTTCAACTATCTGCAAAACCAATTACAAGCAAGTCAACGACGCGGGAAAAATTTATTTTATCGTCAGTTTCTGCAAACCCTCTTTTTCCAAGCATTCGCTCAACCGGAATCCCAACGAGATGAGACAGTAACTGCATTGGTGGGAAAAGTCAAATATCTTAACGGAGGATTATTTCTCCAACATCCCCTCGAAAATCTTTATCAAAACATTTGTATTGATGACCAAGCATTTGAGAATATCCTCGATTTATTCTCCCGTTACTCTTGGAACCTTGACGACACTCCGGGGGGAAGCGATGACGAAATTAACCCCGATGTCTTGGGATATATCTTTGAAAAGTATATCAACCAAAAAGCTTTCGGTGCTTACTATACCCGTCCGGAGATTACTGAATATCTCTGTGATAGGACGATTAATAAATGGATTGTCGAGAGAAGCAATCAATATTATCCCCGCAAACAATTTGCCAGTATTTCTGAACTACTAATTAATCTCGATTCTCCCCTCTGTCAGCTTCTGATTGAAGATATTCTTCCCCAGCTTTCTATTTTAGACCCTGCCTGTGGTTCCGGTGCTTTTTTAGTGGCTGCGATGAAGACATTAATCGGAATTTATAGCGCGGTGATTGGGACAATTGAACTACGGGGAGACAGTAAATTAAAACAGTGGTTAACAGAGGTAAGAAAATCCCATCCCTCTCTCGGATATTACATCAAAAAAAGAATTATTTCCGATAACCTCTACGGTGTCGATATCATGGAGGAAGCAACGGAAATCGCAAAACTGCGTTTATTTCTCGCTTTAGTTGCTGCCGCACAATCGGTGACAGAATTGGAACCCTTACCGAATATTGATTTTAATATCATGTCGGGAAATTCCCTCATCGGTTTAATTCGCGTGGACGGAAAAAGTTTTAATCTCATGCAAACCCTCACCGCGCAAAATTATCAGACAATTCTCGCAGAAAAAAATCGTAGTATTGAATTATACAAAGAACACGCTTTTCGGTTGGGAGAAGTAGAGGGAACCCCCCAAGAAAACCGTCTCCAGATGTTACGCAATCACATCGAGGATGTCAACCGCGAATCGGTGCAGAAATTAAACCAAATTCTCTTAGATGAGTTTAGCGGTAAGTTGTCAATTAAGTACGAATCCGCACAATTAACGGGAAAAGCAAAGAAACGTTTATTAACTCTCTCTGATATGCAATCCCTGAAACCCTTCCACTGGGGTTATCACTTCGATAAACTGATTACAGAAAAAGGTGGTTTTGATGTGATTATCACCAATCCCCCTTGGGAAGTCTTTAAACCCCAAGCGAAAGAATTTTTTTCTCAGCATAGCGACTTGGTGACTAAAAATAAAATGGACATCAAGACGTTTGAAAAGGAACAGAAAAAACTGTTAACTAATCCCGAAATCGCTCAAGCATGGTTAGAATATCAAAGTCAATACCCCCACGTTAGTCTCTATTTTCGTTCCTCGGAACAATATAAAAATCAAATCTCTATTGTCAATGGTAAAAAGCAAGGGACGGATATTAATCTCTATAAGCTTTTTGTTGAACAATGTTTTAATCTCCTCCATCCCCGGGGAGAATGTGGAATAGTTGTTCCCAGTGGAATTTATACCGATTTAGGAACCAAGCAACTGCGGGAAATGTTATTTTCTCAGACAAACCTGACAGGATTATTTTGTTTTGAAAATCGTAAAGAAATTTTTGAAAATGTCCATAGAAGTTTTAAGATTGCTATCTTAACTTTTGAGAAAAATAAACAAACTCTTTCCTTTCCTGTGGAATTTATGCGTCACGATGTTGAGGAATTACAACGTTTTCCCCATAAAGATAGTTTAGTAATTAGCGTCGATTTAATCCGCAAACTATCCCCCGATTCCCTCTCGGTAATGGAATTTAAACAAGATATAGATATTCATATCGCAGAAAAAATGTCTCGTTTTCCCCTGCTAGGAGAAACCCTTCCCGATACATGGAATCTCAAGTTAACATCAGAATTTCACATGACTAATGATAGTCATTTATTTAAAACTGAACCCGCACAGGGAAGACTACCCCTCTACGAAGGAAAAATGATTGAACAGTTCAGCCATGGTTTATCTCAACCGCGCTATTGGATAAATGAATCAGAAGGAAGAAAAGCAATATTAGGAAAATTGCCAGATAATCAGCAGATACTAGACTATCAAACCTATCGAACTGGATTTCGTAAAATTGCCAGTAGCACTAATGCTAGAACTTTAATAGCTACCATTATACCTCCTGCTTTTCATGGAGAAAACTTTCAATCTATTGTACATTTTCAAGAAGAAGTTAATCGTGCAACCAACAATAAAGAATGTTTATTGTTGGTTGCTATCTGGAATAGTTTTGTGCTAGATTATTCCCTTCGTCATCGGGTATCTGCTAATATAAATTTTTTCTACATATATCAACTACCTATCCCCCGACTAAAAGAGGAAGATAAATACTTTCAGGAGATAGTAGAAAATGCGGCAAAATTGATTTGTACCACAGAAGAATTTGAGCAATTAGCGAAAGAAGTGGGGATAGGTTCCCATAAAAATGGAGTAACAGAAGAAGCAGAAAGAATGGCAATTAGAGCGAAATTAGATGCAATAGTCGCCCACTTGTATGAATTAACCCTAACAGAATTTCAACATATATTAACTACCTTTCCCCTCGTCCCCGAAAGCGTCAAAACTGCCACCCTCAAAGCGTACCAAAACCTGTTACAGTAAACAGTAATAAGATGTCTGCCACGAATAGAGAAAAAAGTATTATACTAAATCCAGTTATTAAAAACTGATTATTTATTCTCCGTTTTGCATGAGTGCATGAGTAGAAAACGGGTTTCTCGGAGAAACCCGTTTTCTGTGCGTTCTCCCCTATACTTTTTAAACAGGATTTGTTATAATTGGTTTATAATTTTTAGAGATGTTTAATAAACTGAAAATACCATCTAATAACTAATAACTAATTATGTTAATTGGTAAATATTTAACCCTAGAGGAATTATCTACCTGTTCCCAAACCTATCAAAAGTATGCAGCCCAAATCGATCCCTATCCAAAAAATCCTGAAACCATAACCGCTTGGCAGAATCTTACTCACTTTATTATCGATCCAATTATTGATA
>NZ_JASJFG010000885.1:0-2108 GCF_030065375.1 Microcystis sp. M49636_WE2
ACAATTCTCAATCAAACTCCTACCGCTTTCCGTCAGTTAATTCAAGCTGAAGAATCCTTAAAAGGAAGTTTTCCCTTATCAAGGGGGGATCGTTCATCGACAACAGATAACGATTTAAGCTTACGTTTAGTTATTTTTGGAGGAGAAGCTTTAGAAATTAACAGCTTACAACCTTGGTTTCAGCGCCATGGCGACCAATGCCCCCAATTAGTTAATATGTACGGAATTACAGAAACTACCGTTCATGTGACCTATCGACCATTAAGTATGAACGACTTGGATAGTACAGCTAGTGTGATTGGTCGTCCCATTCCCGACTTACAGGTGTATTTACTAGACCAACATTTACAACTTGTACCGGTTGGTGTACCCGGGGAGATGTATGTGGGAGGTGCAGGAGTAACAAAAGGTTATCTCAATCGTCCTGAATTAACAACAGAAAGGTTTATTCCTAGTCCTTTTGAGAAGGATGAAGTGATCCCCCCAACCCCCCTTAATAAGGGGGGCAATGAGCCGTCAAAATTATATAAAACGGGAGATTTAGCCCGTTATTTACCCAAGGGAGAATTAGAATATTTAGGACGCATTGACAATCAGGTGAAAATTCGGGGTTTTCGGATTGAGTTGGGGGAAATAGAAGCATTATTAGCATCTCATCCCCAGATTTGGGAAACAGTAGTAATAGTGAGGGATGATGCAACAGGAGATAAGCGTCTTGTGGCCTACATTGTGCCACAATCGGAAAAAACGATTACCATTAACGAAATACGGCAATTCCTGAAAGCTCAATTACCCGGTTACATGATACCTAATGCTTTCGTTATTTTAGATGCCTTACCCCTTACTGCTAATGGAAAAATAGATAGTCGAGCTTTACCCCCACCAGAATCTAGTAGTGAACCATCAGACAAATATGTTGCTCCGCGTACCCCGATCGAGGATATATTAGTAACTGTTTGGTCAGAAGTGCTAAAAGTCGAGAAAGTGGGTATAAATGATAACTTCTTTGAACTGGGAGGCCATTCCCTACTAGCCACTAAATTAGTAGCACAGATACGCGATCGCTTGAAAGTTGAACTTCCCCTACGTCAGTTATTCAACTCGGCCACACTAGCAGAATTAGCCCAAGGGATTGAACAGTTAAAACAGGAAAAATCCGATACCATTATTCCAGCCATTTTACCAAGAAAAAGAAAATGAATTTTGAAGAATTACCTCTATCTTATGCTCAACAGCGTTTATGGTTCTTAGATCAATTAGAACCAAATAGTCCCTTTTATAACATTTCCCTGGCCTTGCATTTAGCGGGAAATCTCCAGGTAGATGTCCTCGAAAAAAGCCTACAAGAAATTATTCAGCGCCATGAGTCCCTCCGCACAAATTTCGCCACTATTGAGGGAAATCCTGTACAAGTAATTAAACCAGAAAGTAATTGGCAATTAACGCTTGTCAATGGGAAAGACAGCCCAAAATATCGAGAAGAGCAGGAAATAAAAAAATGGCTAGAAATTCGCAGCCATCAACCTTTTGATTTAGCCAATGACTCCCTGATTAGGGCCACCCTACTTAAGTTATCAGACACAGAACATTTTTTGCTGATTTGTCTGCACCATATTGTCTCTGATGGTTGGTCAATGGGGGTATTTATTGAGGAATTGACAACCCTTTATAATGCCTATACTAAAGGTTTAGAACCTCTTTTACAAGAGTTACCAATCCAGTACGCAGATTTTGCAATTTGGCAAAGGGAATATTTACAGGGAGAAATCCGACAAAATCAGTTAAATTACTGGCAAAAACAGTTAGCAGCAGCACCCGCTTTATTACATCTACCTACGGATTATCCCCGTCCTCTACAACAAAGTTTTCAGGGAGATCGGATAAAATGTATCCTTTCTCCAGAACTTAGTCAAGGGTTAAATAAGCTGAGTCGGGAAAAAGGTGTCACCTTATTTATGACCCTCCTGACCGCATTTCAGACTCTACTCTATCGTTACACAGGACAAACAGACATTTTAGTCGGTACTCCCATCGCTAACCGTACTCGTAGTGAATTAGCTGGGTTAATCGGCTTTTTTGTCAATACCTTAGTCTTAAGAACAGATTTA
>NZ_JASJFG010000057.1:0-8726 GCF_030065375.1 Microcystis sp. M49636_WE2
AAAGCTGAGGGCGCTTTCCCCGTCATCCTCTAAGGGAAATTCTGTCACTAAACTGGCGATTTCTTGCAAGCGTTGCCAGTTTTCAACCACAGAATTTAAATAGCGATCGGGAATGGTTAAATCTAGGATTTTCGCCATGATTATAACGTATTCTTCGGAATTATTCATAGATTTCATTCTGGCTGGGGTGAAGGGGATCAATCGACACCTAGTTAACCTGTGAAAATTGCTAGGATATAAGAGAAAATCTCCTGTAAATACAATAGCTATGCCTAGGCAGGAAGTATAACTTAAATTTGTTCTTGACCACCGACTACCTAGGATCATAACCTGAGATAGGATCCTAGAACTGTATATTGAGATATTTTCCCCTCCTTCACCCCCCGATTAAATTAAACTTATATATGACCAAAAACAAGAGGTAACAAGTCTCCCCTTTCAAGAGAATGAAAATTAAAAGCTACTGAAGACTACTGGTAGTCACTGATAACTGATAACTGATAACTGATAACTGAAATGACCATCTTACAAGACGAAAAACTACTCTTTACTCCCGCAATACCCCACAGTGATGCCCTTAGAACCATTTTTGCCTTTCCTAATCAGTATTCTGTGGGTATAACCAGTTTAGGTTATCAAATTGTTTGGGCAACTTTAGCCCTGCGATCGGATATACAAGTTAGTCGTTTATTTACGGATTTTCAAGAATCTTTACCCCGTTATCCCGAATTAGTCGGCTTTTCCTTTTCCTGGGAATTGGACTATGTTAATATCCTCTCGCTGTTAGAATCTTTAGACATTCCTTGCCACAGTCATCAACGGCAAGATCAGCAAGCGATAATTTTTGGAGGTGGACCGGTTTTAACTGCTAATCCCGAACCTTTTGCCGCTTTTTTTGATGTAATTTTATTGGGAGATGGTGAAAATTTAATTGCTGATTTTATTAATGCCTATCAAGAGGTTAGAAACGCCGCTCGCCCGACAAAACTCCGTCATTTAGCACAGGTTCCGGGGGTGTATGTTCCTAGTTTATACACCGTTAATTATGATAGTCCTGATGGCGAAATTACGGCAATTCTACCCATAGATAATAATGTTCCCGCCTTTGTTAGTAAACAAACCTATCGCAGTAATACCCTTTCTGCTTCTACGGTGGTGACAAAACAAGCGGCATGGGAGAATATTTATATGGTAGAGGTGGTGCGAAGTTGTCCAGAAATGTGCCGTTTTTGTTTAGCTAGTTATCTAACTTTACCCTTTCGTACTGCTAGTTTAGAATCCCTGATTCCCGCCATTGAAAAAGGTTTAAAAGTGACCGATCGCTTGGGTTTATTAGGTGCTTCCGTCAGCCAACATCCTGAATTTGAAACCTTACTTGATTATCTTTTTCAACCAAAATTTGAGGGAGTTAGACTCTCGATCGCTTCAGTTAGAACTAATACTGTCACGGAAAAATTAGCCAGAATTTTATCCCTAAGAGACAGCAAATCAATTACTATTGCTGTAGAAAGTGGTTCCGATCGCTTGCGGGAAATTATCAACAAAAAGTTAGCCAATGATGAAATTATCCAGGCTGCCATTAATGCTAAAGCGGGCGGTTTAAAAGGGATAAAACTCTATGGTATGGTGGGAATACCGGGAGAAGAAACCGAAGATATTGGGGCAACTGTGGAAATGTTAATAGCCTTAAAAAAAGCTGCCTCTGGACTGCGAATCTCTTTCGGTTGCAGCACCTTTGTGCCTAAATCTCATACTCCTTTTCAGTGGTTTGGAGTTAATAAAATGGCCGAAAAAAGATTAAAATATCTAGAGAAACAATTAGGTAAACAGGGCATAGAATTTCGTCCAGAAAGTTATAATTGGTCGGTGATTCAAGCCCTATTATCTAGAGGAGATCGCCGCTTAACTTCCCTGTTAGAATTAACCCGTGGCTACGGTGATTCTTTAGGCAGTTATAAACGGGCTTTTAAGGAACTAAAAGGAAAAATTCCCCCTCTAGATTATTATGTTCATCAACAATGGCGTTTAGAACAGGTTTTACCCTGGAGTCATTTACACGGTCCTTTATCCTCCAATGTTTTAATAAAACATTTAGAAGATTCCCAAAGAAAAAGGTAAAGTATCGCTAATAAGCTAAGACGCATTTAAACAATATCTTGACTATCAGACCCCAAATGAGGTATTCTATCAAGGTAGATCGGATATTGTTGCCATTCAGACTTGGATTGGCCCTATTAAAAAACCAAAAATGTTACTTTTATTAACATAAATCTCGATTAAACCATTAATTTAATCTTAGTTGATCAGCCCATGAGCCAGAAAAATGAGACCGTTACCCTCCTTTTAGCCCTGCTGATTACCCTAATATTTTTTGGGGCAGGTGGTTGGTGGTTATACAATCGTTTTCAAGGAAAAGATAACCCAACCAATCTTCCTGAACTGGGGCAAAAATCGGTATCGGCACAAGCAAGATTTAGTCAAGGGGAAAAATTATTAATAGTTGAAGGGGCTTCTTCTGACAAACAAGCCGCCATACAGGCACTCGGAAAAGGAGACTTTCAGCAAGCAGTTTACCTCCTAGAAAAATCCCTACAAACTAATCGAAATGATCCCGAAGCTCTCATCTACTTAAATAACGCCCGTATTGGTGAAGCTAAGTCCTATACTATCGCCGTTTCCGTGCCAATTGGGAGCAATGTCAACACCGCCCTAGAAGTTTTACGAGGAGTTGCCCAATCTCAAAATCAAATCAATCAAACCGGAGGAATTAATGGCACTCCTTTAAAAGTTCTCATTGCTGATGATGCTGATAATCCCGAAATTGCCGCTCAAATTGCCCAAAAATTAACGGCTGATAACAGCATTTTAGGAGTAGTAGGACACACTAGCAGTGACACCTCTTTAGCTGCGGCTGCTATCTATCAAAAAGCAGGATTAGTAATGATTTCCCCCATCAGTACCTCAGTTAAACTCTCCAATTTTGGTGACTATATCTTTCGTTCTGTTCCCAGTGATTTTGTGGCGGCACGGGCATTAGCCGAATCTAGCTTGCAAAAAAATCCTAACGTCAAGGCAGTGGTATTTTTTAACTCCCAAAGTAATTATAGTCAATCCCTAAAATCTGAATTTATCACCGCTTTAGGATTAGGAGGAGGTCAAGTGGTGAGTGAATTTGATCTATCTTCCCTCACTTTTACCCCTTCTAAAAGCCTCCAACAAGCTCAACAGGAGGGAGCAAATCTAATCGCCCTTCTTGGGGATAGTGGTACCCTAGATAAGGCTTTGCAGGTGGTTCAAATCAATGGTCAAAAATTACCGATTGTGGCGGGTGATGACGTTTATAGCCCCAAAACTCTGGATGTAGGCGGAAAAAATGCCCTGGGCATGATTGTCGCTGTCGCTTGGCATTTGGCGGCTAATCCGAACAGTCCTTTTGTGAATAATTCCCGCCAATTGTGGCAAGGAGACGTAAATTGGCGCACTGCTACCGCCTATGACGCTACCCAGGCTTTAATCGCTGGCATTAAGGCAGAATCTAGCCGCGAGGGAGTTCAACAGGCGTTAAGAAGCAGTAATTTTTCTGTGCCTGGGGCGACTAATCCAGTGCGATTTTTACCGTCTGGCGATCGCAATCAATCCGTGCAATTAGTGGTAGTTAAACCCGGTTCTCGTTCTAGTTTTGGGGTAGATTTTGTGCCAATTTCTCGATAAAATGACAACTAAATCAAGATGAATTATATGTTAGAAACTCCCCCTAAATATTCAGTTCTCGGTTTACCAGTTCATCTTCTCGATAACTACAGTCGTTGGTTAATCGATCGCCTCTATCAAGGTTTTGGTTCCCACGTTGTCACTCTTAATGCAGAAATGGCAATGTTAGGGGAAAATGATGCTAAAGTAGCCCAAGTTATTCGGGAAGCAGATTTAGTTATTCCCGACGGTGCGGGGATTGTCATTTACTTAAAATTAAGGGGCAGAAAACAAACCCGCTGCCCCGGTATTGAATTATCAGAATCCTTAATTACTGAGTTAGGAATGCAGGGAGAAAGTTCTCCTATTGCTTTTTTTGGTGGTAAACCGGGGATTACGGAAAAAGCGGCAAGTAATTGGCAAAAAAAGATACCTAATATCCGTATTCTGGCTAACCACGGTTATCTATCTTCCGAGGAAATGTCCGATTGGATCGAGGTGTTAAAAGATCAACAACCGCGGTTAATTTTAGTTGGTTTGGGAGTACCCCGACAAGAATATTGGATTAGGGAACATCGCCATCTCTGTCCCCAAGCTATCTGGGTAGGTGTGGGGGGTAGTTTTGATATCTGGTCCGGGATAAAAATCCGCGCCCCTCGCTTTTTCTGTGACAATAATTTAGAGTGGTTGTATCGACTATATCAGGAACCTTGGCGCTGGAAAAGAATGTTAGCTTTACCTAAATTTTTCTGGCGCTCTCTTTTTTATTCCTAGTAATAGTTATTATAAATTCTTTTCGATAAAGGCAATCACTCGCTCTAATCCTTCCCGTGTTTTCAAGTTGGTGAAGATAAAGGGTTTATCCCCGCGCATCTTTTTGGCATCTCTATCCATCACTCCTAAATCTGCCCCCACCATCGGGGCTAAATCTATTTTATTAATTACCAATAAATCCGATTTGGTGATACCCGGTCCCCCCTTGCGAGGAATTTTATCTCCGGCTGCCACGTCAATCACATAGATGGTTAAATCTACTAATTCGGGGCTAAAGGTTGCCGCTAAATTGTCCCCACCACTTTCCAGAAAAATTAACTTTAAGTTAGCAAATTTTCTCTCTAACTGTTCAATGGCAACTAAGTTAATTGAGGCATCCTCGCGAATAGCTGTATGGGGACATCCTCCCGTTTCTACTCCTAAAATTCTTTCCGGGGCTAAAGCTTGTGATCTCACTAAAAATTGGGCATCTTCTTGAGTATAAATGTCATTGGTGACTACGGCGATCGGATATTGATCCCGCAAATTTTTACACAGAGCATCGAGAAGGGCTGTTTTTCCTGAACCCACCGGACCGGCAATTCCCACGCGCAAGCAAGACATAGTTTTTTCGGGAAAAAGTGAAAAGGAAAGGGTTAAAAATTTTGGGGCTATCCGATAGAAAAAAGAGGGGTTCGCAGGGCGACACGGATTCCCATTATAATAAAAGGTTAACACAAATCTGAGAATTTGTCAAGCCCTTTTGTCAATAAATTTGGTGAAATTATCAGCCAAAAGATCACCAAAAGTCAGTGATTTGGTAGCCAAAATCCGTTAACATCTGCCTAAATAGGGGTAAACTTAAACCGATAACATTACTGTGACATCCCTCCAATCTTTCTACGAATAAACCCCCCTTTCCTTCTAGGGCAAAACAGCCGGCACATTTGAGGGGTTCTTCGGTGTTAACGTAGGCAATAATTGTTTGATCGCTGATATTGGCAAAGTGAACTTTAGTAATCCCACAACGAGTCAAGGTTTGATGATTAACTCGATCGATTAAAGCATGACCTGTATAGAGTGTACCCACCTGACCACGCATTTTTTGCCAACGCTTGATCGCTTCTGATTTATCCTTGGGTTTGCCATAGACTTCCCCCGCTACTTCTAAGACGGAATCGCAACCAAGAATTAATCCTAAATCAAATTGGGGGGCGATCGTTTGCGCTTTACATTGGGCTAAAGTTTGGACAAGATGGAGAGTATCATCAGCATTAATTGTCGATTCATCAAAGTTACTCACTCGCACAATTGGATCGATTCCTACCATTTGTAATAGTTTTTTACGCGCAGGAGAAGCGGAAGCAAGAATCAAGGGAATAGACATAGTTTTTTCAGTCAAAAGAGATAGGAGATAGTTAGGTAGGGTGGGTTAGGCAATGACAAATTATTAGACTTAATTATCAATTTATCTATTTGCCGTAACCCACCATCAGTTATCAGTTTTTTAGCTATTTCTGCTAGGAATTGGCAGGATTTTCGGGGGGTAAATAACGATCTAAAATCTCAACCATGCGTGATTTTCTTTCTTCAATTTTGTCAAATCGATTGTAAAAATCTGACTGAACCTCATAAAAATCTGACCTCGATCGAGTTAATTGTCCTAGCAGTTGATCAAGTCCCTGTCTGTCTTTTTCCCATTCTTTTTTAGACTGAGCAAGACTATTAGTTAACGCTTCGATCGATTTGGCGTTAGAATTAGCGATCGCTGTAGTTTCTTTTAATCCCTGATTGGTTTCCTGTAGTCCTAATCTAATCTCCTGTAATCCTGATTTAATCTCGCGTAGTTCTGTTAGGGTATTTTCAGCAAGAGATTCGAGTCTATCTAGTCTATTTTCTTCCGAGTTACTCATATTCAGTTATCAGTTATCAGTTATCAGTTATCAGTTATTAGATTTGAGTTTTAAGTGACAGTATTAAATAGAAGTTTCCTACTGTCTTTTCACTGTTTACTGATTAAGTAAGTATGTTATCTTTAATTGTAACTGGCTACCTAGTTGATCATAAGTGGTGCGTTACGACTAACGCACCCTACATTTTACTATTGCCTGTTGCCAGTTTCCCTAACTAACCGAGAAAGAATCAACGATAGTTTCAAAGAGTTCTTGAATTTGCGTCCAACGTTTTTGGGAAGTGGAAAGATTAAAAGAATAGAGTTTATTATTATTAACCGTGACGCTGGCAAGATTATGACGTTCTTGGCCGTTGGCTAATTTAACTTGATATTCGAGGATATAATAATCTTGTCCGTCGATTTGATGGGATTCTGAGCGAATTAATTCTACTTCCTTATCGAGATTGGGGTTAAGACTATTATTTTTCAGGAGACGATAGCCAACTTCCGAGGGTGTCCCTAAATCTGTTAAGGTTTTATTGTCGGGGACGGGGTTGATAATAACGCTTAAATTTTCACTCGTTTCGATCAGGTCATGAAAAACCACATCTACTCCCGCAACTTTTTTCACATCCACCTGCGTCCAACCCTTAGGATATAAAAATTGATAGCCTTGGCTGCCACTGGTGTATCCTTGCAGTCCAGCGATGGGAGTTGTACAACCGGTGAAGAGGAGGGTGGTGATTAGGAGGAAAGTCGCCAAAAGAGATTTAATCATGATATTTTGACCTGTGAGTAGGGCTGTTTAATTTTACCTTGAATTGTTTAGGTGAACGGATTATGAAAATTAAGAAAAAATTGACAATTATTATGGCTATAGCGACTTTTTTACTGACTATCTCTCCCCTAAGCGCTCAAACTACCGCTAACCCCGTCAAGGCTGTAGAATTTTATAATCGGGGGGTGGATCGTTTAACCGCAGGGGATTACTCAGGGGCGATCGCAGATTTTACTCAAGCTCTACAATTAGAACCGAAGGATGCCGATGCTTATTATAATCGCGGCTACGCGGAATTAGTTCTCGGCCAGTACGAGCGAGCGATCGCAGATTATACCCAGGCCTTGACAATCAACTCTAATTATGTTAATGCTCTCGGTAATCGTTGTTATGCCTATTATCTGACGAAAAAATACGAGGCAGCGGTGGAAGATTGCACAAAAGCGATCGCTTTAAACGGAAATTTTGCTGATTTCTTTATTTATCGCGGTAATGCTAAGGATGACTTAGGTAGACACCCAGAAGCGATCGAGGATTACACAAAAGCTTTGAGTTTACAGGGAACCAGAGGACAGGATCGCATTTTATATAATCGCGCTCTAGCCTATAACCGAGCCGGACAACAGGAAATGGCTTTAAGGGACTATGATGAGAGTCTGAAAATCAATGCTAATTTTGCCGAAGCGTACCACAACAGGGGTTTAACCCATTATAAATTGGGAAACAGGGAAAAAGCGATCGCTGATTTAGAGGCGGCGGCTCGTCTGGCGTTATCTCAGGGTAAACAGGGGACTGCGGCTAAGTCTCAGTCAGCAGTGGCATTAATTCAGGGTCAAAAGCCTTAAAATAGGGAGTAGTTGTGATATTAGCACTAAATAGGAGTGAAAGAGGCTAAATCGCAACTACGAGGGACTAAATTTTAGCCAGCTTGGGATGCGTAAAAAGCGACGGCTAACAGTCCACCCACAAGTGTGATCGCAGCAACACCCCAGAAAAGATAATTACGTTGTTGCGATTTAGTCGGGGGATCCGCTTGATAAACTTTCGGTTCGGCGGCGAAATTATTTAAGCGTCCACCTTCTTCGTTTGTATAAGGCATAATCAAAACCTCGAATATGACAATTTTTCAGGAAAAAAATCCTCTTATTACAATAGTACAACATATTAGTAACCGAGTCGGGGATGTGGGAAATTCCCACGGGGATAACAATTCTTAGTCTTGGGGTAACTGCCGGACTCTGCTACTTTTATTTGCGATCGCAATTTCAAGGATTGAAACTGCGAAAACAAGTTAAAAAAGGCTAATCATACTAAATCCGTTTTTAATACTATAATAATGAGCCTTGAATATAAGTATTGCTTCTTTCTTTTTTAAATCTTTTAAATCTCTCTGCAGCTATCTCGCAATAGTCTGGTCGAATTTCAAAACCCACAAAAATTCTTCCTAATCCCAAGGCCGCTATTCCTGTAGAACAAGAACCAGCAAAGGGATCAAGAATTATTTCTACCGGATTAGATGAAGCTTGTATAATTCTCTCGACAATTGCTAAAGGAAATTGTGCGGGATGTCCGGTTCTTTCCTTAGAACTGCGCTTTTCTCCTGTAGTGACT
>NZ_JASJFG010000585.1:0-2790 GCF_030065375.1 Microcystis sp. M49636_WE2
ATTTTTACAGGCTTGGGTATCTGGGATAAAATCTCGCCCAGTATCGGTAAATTTCGTCATATTCGCCTTTCTGATGCCGATTACCCGATTTTTGTCCCCTTTGTGGTCGATGAGCTAAAAACCGATTATTTGGGCTATGTGGGCGAACATCAAGTGATTTTAACCGCCCTGCACAAGGCCAGCCAAGATTGCGATCGCATTGACTGGTTATCCCCGGCTAAAGTGTTAGAAGTGGAGTACGGAGCAGAAACAGCCACTGTCACCCTGGAAGAAGCCGGTCAAACCCGAAAAATCACCACAAAATTAGTCATCGGGGCCGATGGAGCCAGATCCGCTATCCGGCAAGGGGCGCAAATTAAAACCAAAGGTTGGAAATATTGGCAATCCTGTGTCGCTTTCACCATTAAACATCAACTCGATCGCAACGATACCGCCTTTGAAAGATTTTGGCCCACCGGTCCGATGGGCATTTTACCGCTCCAGGGTAATCGCTGTCAGATCGTTTGGACAAATCCCCATGGGGAAGCGAAAAAACTGCAAGAAATGCCCGAAGCGGAATTTATCAAGAAATTAGAAGCATATACGGGGGGATTACTAGGAAAACTCGAATTAGTTAGCTCCCGCGCTCTCTTTCCCGTACAGTTAATGCAGAGTGATACCTATGTTAAACCCCGACTGGCTTTAATTGGTGATGCCGCTCACTGTTGTCATCCCGTCGGTGGTCAAGGTTTAAATTTAGGCATTCGCGACGCAGCTGCTTTAGCGCAGGTATTAAAGGAAGCAGTAGAAAAGCAAGAAGATATAGGATCGCTTTCTACCCTAAAATCCTACGAAAAATGGCGTAGATCGGAGAATTTAGCGATTTTAGGCTTCACGGATTTTCTAGATCGCCTGTTCTCCAATAACTGGCCGCCTATCGTTGTCATCCGTCGTCTCGGATTGGCAATGATGCGCGGTTTCCCCCCGTTGAAATTGTTTGCCCTGCAATTAATGACGGGATTAAAAGGACGTATTCCCCAATTAGCTAGATAGCCGGCCACTAATTCCGGGGATGGGGGAGAAAGGAAGAAAAAAAAAAGCTTGCAAAATGCTGCGATTATCGCTATGATGGTTAAGGTTCAATATCGGGGCGTAGCGCAGCTTGGTAGCGCACTACTTTGGGGTAGTAGGGGTCGTGGGTTCGAATCCCGCCGCTCCGATTTCAGAAAAACAGAGAGTCAGGTAGGGATGCACCCAATCCCTACTTTGTCCTGTTTACTCGAAATTTTCTTAATTTATCAGCCTTTCTGATCAAGTTAGTTCACCATTAGGATCACTGCTCTAGGAGAAAATGTCTAATCAAATATCAGCTTACGGTTCCTGGAAATCACCGATTACCTCCGATCTAATTGTGGCAGAATCGATTAGTCTTGGCGGTGTAACTCTAGATGGAGAAGATATTTATTGGTTAGAAGGCAGACCACAGGAAAAGGGGCGAAATGTTTTAGTTAAATTAAACCCCGACGGCACAACCACAGAAATCACCCCAGCACCTTTTAATGTGCGAACTCGTGTCCATGAATACGGGGGAGGTTCCTATCTAATTGTTGCCGGAATTATCTATTTTTGTAATTTTGCCGACCAAAGAATTTATCGCCAAACTGCTGAGAGTTTACCCCAACCTCTGACCCGAGAAAATTCCTGTCGTTATGCGGATTTAATTCTCGATGAATTTCGCAATCGTTTAATCTGTGTTTGTGAAGATCATAGCCAAAAAGATCGGGAACCGGTTAATAGTATTGTCAGCATCGATGTGGATACGGGAGAAATAGAAACTTTAGTATCTGGCGATGATTTTTATACCTCTCCTCGCCTAAGCACCGACGGTTCTCGATTAGCTTGGATTAGTTGGAATCATCCTAATATGCCTTGGGATAGTTCTTTTCTCTGGGTGGCGGATATTAATAATCTTTATTTGAGTAATATTCGGGTCATTGCTGGTGGTGAAAATGAGTCGGTGTGTGAACCGCGCTGGTCTGCCGATGAACAGTTATATTTTACCAGTGATCGCAATGATTTCTGGAACTTTTATTGCTTTAAACACGATGAACAAATAGAAGCGGTTCTCAAACCCATCGAGGCTGAATTTGCCTATCCTCATTGGGTTTTTGGTTTATCTAACTACGGTTTTGCTGGGGAATCCCAGATTATTTGTAGCTATACAAAAGATGGTCGTTGTTATTTAGGAAGTATCGATACTGTTAATCGAGAATTTCAAGAAATTATTACTGCTGATACTAACATTTCTTCCCTACAAGTTAGGGAGAACAAAATAGTTTTTATCGGCGGTTCTTTCAGGGAAGTAACGGCGGTTATCTCAATGGATTTAGCCACAGGAACGAGAGAAGTTCTCAAATCTTCCAGTAATTTAACTATTTCTAGCGATTATTTCTCGATTCCGGAAATGCTCGCTTTTCCCACCAGTCAGGGACTAACTGCATTTGCTTGGTATTATCCCCCCAAAAACCCCGATTATACCGCCCCCAATGGCGAATTACCGCCCCTTTTAGTCAAAAGTCACGGTGGACCGACGGCTGCGGCCACCTCTAGTTTAAGTCTGCGGGTGCAATACTGGACCAGTCGCGGCTTTGGCTATCTAGATGTCAATTATGGCGGTAGTACGGGTTATGGTCGTCAATATCGTCAGCGTTTGCTGGGAAATTGGGGAATTGTCGATGTGGAAGACTGCATCAACGGGGCAAAATATTTGGTTAATCAGGGATTAGTCGATGGGGAAAGATTGGCAATTTC
>NZ_JASJFG010000060.1:0-5343 GCF_030065375.1 Microcystis sp. M49636_WE2
TTATTAAACCCTAAGTTAATTATTGCCGATGAACCCACCACCAGTTTAGATGTGACGGTTTCGGCGGAAATTCTGCGGGAATTAAAGCGTTTATGTAGCGAGGAACAGATGGGATTATTGTTAATTTCCCATGATTTAGCGCTGGTGGGAGAATATTGCGATCGATTAGCGGTGATGCAGGGGGGCAAAATTGTTGAATCGGGAGCGGTAAAAACAGTTTTTAATACACCTGAACACCCCTACACTCGTTCTCTTTTGGCCGCCGCTTTACACCTACAGCTGCGGGAGGAAAAATTAACAGCAATTCAAGGTAAAGAAACGGTGTTAAAGGTGGATAATTTAAAACAGTATTATACCCTAGAAGGTAACTTTTTAGATGGTTTTTTAAAAAAAGAAAAGAAATTTATTAAAGCGGTGGATGAAGTCAATTTTGAACTGTATCGAGGGGAAATATTCGGTTTAGTTGGGGAGTCGGGATGTGGGAAAAGTACCCTATCGCGAACCCTATTACAGTTAATTAAACCCACCGGGGGAAAAGTGGAATTTTTAGGAGAAGATTTAACCCCATTGTCGGGGGAAAAAATGCGTCCCAAACGGCGCTTAATGCAGATGATTTTTCAGGATCCCCTCGCTTGTCTCAATCCTTTAATGACGGTGGGAGAAAGTATCGCCGATCCGCTTTTGATCCATCAAAAAATTAGTCTAGAAACCGCTAAAAAACAGGTTTTAGAAATGTTAGATCGAGTCGGTTTAACACCGGTAGAGGAATTTTATCGACGCTATCCTAGGGAGTTATCGGGGGGACAACAGCAAAGGGTAGCCATTGCTCGCGCTTTAATTACTCGTCCGGAATTAGTTATTTGTGATGAACCGGTTAGTATGCTCGATGCTAGTGTTCAGACACAGGTTTTAGAGTTAATGTTAGAGTTACAAAAGTTATTTAATCTCACTTATTTATTTATAACTCATGATCTTTGGTTAGCGAGATTTCTCTGCGATCGAATTGCGGTGATGACTGCGGGTAAAATTGTTGAAATGGGTGACACTGAACAGATTTTTAGCCATCCCCAACACCCCTACACTCAAAAATTAATCGCCGCAGCTCCGAGAATTTATCCCGACAGCAACTAAAATCGCTCTAGGGGTTTATAATTGTTATTGTCTAGATATGGTTAGGAAAGACAAAATGGCCAGACAACTTCAGATAACTCTCCCTGAAGATACCATGCAACTTCTCGATCGATGGTTGACAAGTAGTGATTATCCTGAAAAAGAATATAATAATTTAATTAATGAAGCGATTAAATTATATATTATGGAACAACAGAGAAACTACCTCAAGCAACAATTAAAGGAAGGAGCTATTATTAGAGCAGAAAGAAATTTAAATTTAGCACAAGATTGGTTTTCTCTAGAGGAGTATTTATGGTAATAATGATTATTTTTAAAGTTAAAAAACTGCTCAAAAAATTTGTCTTTAGTCTCCAAGAGGAAGGATGGAAACCAGCACTCAAAAAGACGAAACGAAAAATTATTAAAATTCTTACGGGAAAGAGTTCTTCTGAATTTGAAGAACAGGTGATCGAAAGTGCTAAATTAGCCGAACCCCGGCCCCTAGAAATTGCCAGTAGTGACAATCCTTTAGTCTCGATTATTATTCCTGTTTATAACCAATTTGCCTACACCTTTAACTGTCTGGAATCCTTGAGTGTTAACCTAAGTTCTGATTTAGCCTATGAAATAATCATTGTTAATGATGCTTCCAGCGATGAAACCTTAGAACAATTAGCCACTTTAGTTAAAGGAATTAAAGTATTAACTAATGCAGAAAACTCTGGGTTTATTCGTTCCTGTAATTATGGGGCTAGTCAAGCAAAAGGTCAATACCTATACTTTCTCAATAACGACACTCGTATTCTGGAAAATTGTCTAGAAAGTTTAGTAAAATTAATTATCAATAATCCCCAAGTTGGTGCGGTGGGTTCTAAATTAATTTATGCTAATGGTAAACAACAAGAAGCGGGGGGAATTATCTGGAATTCTGCCGATGGTTGGAATTATGGACGCTTAGATAGTCCCGAGGAACCTGAATATAATTATGTGCGTCCCGTGGACTATTGTTCGGGGGCCAGTTTATTAGTTCCTACGGATTTATTTAAGCAACTAGGTGGTTTTTGTCAAGACTTTATCCCCGCGTATTACGAAGATACAGACTTATGTTTTGCCATCCGAGAATTGGGTTATCAAGTCCTCTATCAACCCCAATCTAACGTCATTCACTACGAAGGAATCACCTCGGGAACAGACCTTTCCAGTGGGACAAAACAATATCAAGTTATTAATCAAACTAAGTTTCGAGAAAAATGGTCAAAGGTATTAACTAAACACCTAGATAACGATGCTAATAATGTCCCCAAAGCTGCCCGACGTTTACAAGGAAAACCGACAATTTTAGTCATCGATTCCTACGTTCCACTATACGATCGAGAATCCGGCTGTGTGCGTTTATTAAATATTCTTAAGCTACTGCTCAATTTAGGCTATTCAGTGATTTTCTTTCCCGATAATGGCTATCCTGAACAACCCTATACTTCTGTACTGCAACAGCTGGGAATTGAGGTTATTTATGGCACAGCGCAAAGATATAATCTAGAAGAAAAATTAATCAAATATTTACCCCTGATCGATGGAGTTTGGTTGTGTCGTCCCGAATTGTGCGATAAATATATGGATTTAATTCGCTTAAAAACAAAAGTGCCAATTATTTATGATACAATTGACCTACATTTTCTACGTTTAAAACGACAAAAAGACTATCTCGATCCCAGTTACCAAAATACTAGCTGGAGTTGGCAAACCTATCAGAAATTAGAGTTAAACTATGCTAATCAAGCGGAAGCAACCGTATTAGTAACGGAAGACGAAAAACAGGTTTTATCCTCTTTGGGAGTGAAAAATGTTTGGGTAATCCCCAATATCCATGAAGAAATTTCCCTGTCAGAAAAAGTTGCCTTTGACCAGCGATCGGGTTTAGTATTTATTGGTAGCTATAATCACCCTCCTAATATTGATGCAGTTAAGTGGTTATGTTTAGAAATTATGCCCTTAGTTTGGGCATCCCGTCCCGATATTACCGTTAATTTATTGGGAAGTAACCTCAAGGATGAAGTAAAAGAATTAGCCAATGATCAAGTGATTGTTACCGGTTATGTTCCCGAAGTAGAACCCTATTTCCAAAAGAGTCGCATTTTTGTCGCTCCCCTGCGATTTGGTGCGGGAATGAAGGGTAAAATAGGTCAAAGTCTTTCCCTAGGATTACCCACTATTACCACAAAAATTGGTGCCGAAGGTATGGGATTAATTGACCACCAAGATGTTCTAATTGCCGATACTGCCGAGGAATTTGCCCGCGCAGTGATCGAACTCTATGATCATCGGGAATTATGGCAAAAACTCGCTGATAATTCCCTAGAAACTATTAAGAGATATCAACCCGCTACCGTGCAAACTAACCTACAAGCTTTGTTATCGAATCTAGGAATTGTTGCTAAGGATAGTTAATAAGAATAAAGCTCATTTCTCCCACAGGTCTATAATTTTGCCGAATTAAAAACCTATTTTGACCAAATTAACCCCGAAAACGACGATTTGTATTGACGAATTTTCTAAGATAAGCTAGACTGAACCTAGACAAAAATTCAGACGGTGATTAATGAATAGTTATTGTTTTTGCGGTTTAGCTCTCGGCAAAAAGTATCGTTCCTGTGCAGTCAACGTAGCGCGGGATCTGGAAAAATACCATCCCGGTATTCAATATCTAATATTGACTGATGAGCCAAGGGATTTTCAAGATTTAAGTAACGTAATTGCCATTAAACATATTCAGGATAGTATCATGTTTCCCTATAATGACAGGCGTTTTGCTATTGAGAAAGCCTTAGAACGCTACGACATGACTATTCAAATTGATACGGATATTCGATTAATAAAATCCTTAGTGTTTCCTGAACAATTTAATAATCTTGACGGAGTTTTCGGCACAATCAAGAATCTAAAAGCTCATTTAACTCGTTATCAACCCGAAAATATTCCTTATTATGAGAAAGTGGCGCAGAAGTTGGATATAGATTTTGAAAACGCTCCCTATGTTGGGGAATTTATCTTTGCTGTCGGAAAAAATCGCAAAAAAGAAGAAGAATTCATTTATTATTGGGGAATAATTGCCAAATATTTAGAAATACACCGCCTTCATGGTGCAGATGGTCCAGTAATGGGGTTAGCCGCGGCGAAAGCAGGTTTACCTACTTATCCTAGCGAATGGTCTGACATGATCGAGCGTGAATTTGTCGAACATCTTAAGTTTTCCTCTGGTAAAAACAAAATTCAAAAAAGCGACTGGGAAAAGTTAAAGTTTCGTGTGGCCTATCATTATCGCTTAAATAAGCAGAGAATATTAGCCTTAAAAGATTTTAACTTCTATTACAATGATTAATGCTACGGTATATAGCATTTATCTTAATGGTAAAGTACAAAGTTTTCGTTTTCGGGAGTCAGGATCCAGTCTTCGGTCGTCGATACCAAATTAGGTCATACTTCATCTTTATAAGAAACGCCGTAAGTTTTATTACAGGATTCAGCATTTGTGCTTCTTTTACTGTAGTAATTTTTAGACTTCTGCTAATTTTAATAACCTCAATAAAGCGTTCCCCGGTTTTACCTGGGAACGCAATGTGGGAGATATTTCTCCTAACTCTTTCAATAATAATTAAACAACAGTAAAGAAACTACTTACTGGTGTAATATTTCCGAAACCGGGTAAAGTACCGCTCAATACAGTGATATTTACCAATAAATCATTGGTGGATGACAATGTCGCAGTGCTATCATTGATAAATAGGTAAGTTCCAGCGATCACACCGCTAGTTACTTGCACTAATGCAGCGCTACTGGCGCCTAAAGCTTGATTACCAGCCAATAATCCATTTGCATCAGTAAATACCTGAGTCGCTAAGGCCGTTGTGGTAGTAGCAGTGCTATTAGCAGCGCGAGTAAAACTAACCGGCAAGAATGATAAGCCGATTGTATCAGCATTGGCGGGATTGATGGTATTGATGGTAAAATCGGTGATCTGATCGGGATTAGATATGGTAGATTGTCCAAATTGAAAAACGAAGATATCTGCATCTGCATTACCAGTTAAGGTGTCAATGCCAGAACCGCCATTCAAGATATCCTTACCTAAACCCCCATTAATAATGTCATTACCAGCGTTACCCGAAAGGATGTTAGCTTGGCCATCACCAGTAATCGTGTCACTTTGATTAGTGCCAATAACATCATCAA
>NZ_JASJFG010000882.1:0-1485 GCF_030065375.1 Microcystis sp. M49636_WE2
AAGTGGAACGATAGAGAGTTTAGTTGACCTCCACGGGGAGTAGCTAGATGAAAAAACGAGAGACTTTGCTGGAGAAGTTTTGTTGCTTTTTAGTTTTGCAGCAAAATAGGACACAATGGAATTGTGATCGGCGTTTGCGTCGTAACATGGAAAGCTATGGCCCAATCGATCCTAATGTCGAGTCCGAGGAGTATTTGGCCCTATTCTTTCAGCAACAGTATCAGAATCCCGGTTCCCAAAATCATCTTTTTCGTGGGCATTTATACGCTTATTTGCAGGAACCTTGCTACTGGGCTGCTGCCGAAATCTATCAAAAATATCAAGCTAAACTAGATTATCAGATCGAAGACTACTTTAACGAAGGAATTCTTGGTTTTGAGGCTATCTTAGCTGACTTTAAGCCTTTATTCTCCACTCGCTTCGATAATTTTGCCAATCAGAGGATTAAATATCGCTTAATCGATCGCATCCGTCAGATTAGTCAAGCATTCGGCCATAATACTTGGAGCCTACTACTTAATTCTACCGGAGCGCGTCTCAGCCAAGCTCTCCAGGCGAGGGGATTAGTGGGAGAAACTCTCGAAAATTACCTTTTAGCTTGGGATTACTATAAAGAAATTTATGCCCAGGCAAAAATAAAAACCGATGGTAAAATTCAGGAACCTAGTCCAGAAATCTGGCAAAAAATCGCCGCTGCTTATAACTCGGATAGCCACTCTACCATCAAAATCAATTCTGCGACAATTACCCGATGGTTAAAGGATGCGGGACAAGCTATTTCTGATTATTTATTTCCCCAAGGAAAAACAATTTCCTTACAGCAACCTTTAGGGGGTGAGGAAAGTAGCACGAGGGAAGAAATGATCGAAGATACTCTCCATAATAACCCTTGGCAGCAATTAGAAGCGGCGGAAAATTTTCGCGAGTCGCAACAAAACCACCAAAAAATTCTAGCTTGGTTACGCGCAGAAATTCAACAGATTTGTCAGCAGCCGCAACAGGCAAAACTGCATCCGCAAATTCAGTTAATTCTAGAGATGACTTATGGTTCAGGGTTGGGACAAGTGGCAATTGCCGCTAAGATTACAGAAATTACCACGGTAGTTATCAAACAATATCAGGTTTCTAGGGAACTGGATAAAGTTTATCGTCACCTCGCTAAAAAGTTTTTACCCTGGGCCAGCGAAAACCTGCATATTCCTTCCCAGTCCCACGATAGAGAAGTTATTAGTAAGGCAATAGAACCATGGCTAACATACTACTATCAAACCAGCGCAACAACTCAGGAGGATTAATTATGGTTAATGATTGGTTAGAACTAACTCCTGATAGCATTTGGCTAGAAATACCCGCAGATATTCAAGAGATAAGTTGGGCAAAAAGTGCCAGTTTTACTGATGCCAGTATTCGTCAGAGATTTTATATTAATTATCTCTGTCAACAAGTTATTTTTAACTATCTACAGTCAGGGATGCCTGGGGTTAG
>NZ_JASJFG010000934.1:0-5530 GCF_030065375.1 Microcystis sp. M49636_WE2
CTTGTCTAGCCTCGATTTTTTAGGATGGATGAAGGTAATTTTATGGACAAGTCTGACAAAGTTTGATAGGCTTGTCAAGAAAATCCCTCGTCTCTGAGCATCAGAAGTCAGGAAACCCATCTCAAACAAGGTAACACAGACCATCAGGAGTTAATAAGCCTTGAATTACTCTGATTTTATATTTTGGTGGATATTAATCCTTTTTAGCGTTCCTTTCTTAACGGCACGCTACTTGGCGAAGTCCTTCAATCTCTGGCGAGGTGTTTTTGATGGGGTCGGATTAGCAGCGCTGTCCCTAATCCTATTTTATTACGCAAGTCGCACCAGTTTCCTCGTTTTCATAGTCTCCCTAGCCTTTAACTACATTATGGTCTGGCTAGTGCTGAAAATGAGCGGCTGGAAAGCGAATCTCCTAGCCACTATCGTTATCGTCATCGATATTCTCGTCCTGGCCTACTTCAAGTATTTCGGCTTTTTTGTGCAGGAAATCATCGGATTATTCGTTTCCCTCCCCCCTAACTGGAAGGAACTTTCTCCGATTCCCGTGCCTAGCCAAATACCGCCGGGGGTGTCCTTCTATACCTTCCAGATGGTGGCTTTCGTGGTGGACTCCCTACGCGAAAAGAAAAAGAAACCCCTAGCCGTCCTCGATTATGTCAATTTTATCTCCTTTTTCCCCCAAATTGTCGCAGGTCCGATCGAGCGTCGCCGGGATTTATTACCACAAATGGAGGGATTTCGCCTCAAATTTACAGGAGAAAACTTCGAGAAGGGTTTGCGTTGGCTTTCCCTCGGTTTATTTATGAAATTTGTCCTCGCCGATAACATTGCGCCCTACATCGAATTAGATAAGATGATCGACAATGCTTGGTATATCTGGTTTGAGGCTTTTTTATTCACCCTGAGAATCTATTTTGACTTCGGCGGTTATAGCTTTATTGCTGTTGGTTTAGCCTATTTTGTCGGGGTTAGATTAGAATTAAACTTTTTAGCACCCTATACATCCCAAAGTATTAACGAATTTTGGCGACGTTGGCATATCACCCTTAGCACCTGGTTTCGGGATTATGTGTTTTTACCCCTAATGGGTTCCAATAAAAACTGGGCCCCTTTTTACCTATTTATCACCTTTACGCTTTCAGGTTTCTGGCACGGTGCGGCCTGGAATTTCATCTTTTGGGGGGCTTACCACGGGGCATTATTATTATTACTGCGTTATTTAGGCCGACCTTTCTATGCTTTTGTCGGAAAATACGTTTCTCAGCCGCAAATTCTCTCCTGGGCTTTAACGCAATTGGCTGTCATTTTTGGTTGTCTCTTTTTCATGGAGGTTAACACCAGAAGATTAATCGGCAAAATTCTGGTTATTGCCAATCCTTTCAATTATTCCTTAGCTAATATCGCTGAGATTTTTAGTTCCTATACTCTCAATCAAGGAGCAGTTTTAAGCGTTGCTTTAGTTTTTGGTATCATTGTTTTAATCCTCGAACATCTGGCTATTGCTCAGAAAAAGTTTGAATATGAACTATTGTTATCGCCTTGGCTGTCCAAAATATTGCTAGGTTTAACGATTCTCCTAGCTTCCACTAATACCGGTAACTTTATTTACTTTGAATTCTGATGAATACTAAATCCTTTAACATTTTCCCCTGGTTAGCCTCTCTGGGAGTCGCTTGGTCCCTCGGCTTTGTTTATAATGTCATCTACGGTGGCGAATTAAGCTGGTTGCGGATGATGTACGAGGAAAAATCAGCGATCGCTGCTAGTACCGAAGGACCGCGGCGTTTAATCGTCACGGCGGGATCGGGGGCGCATTATAGCATAAATTCGGAATTAATGGCCAAAGAATTGGGAATGCCGGTGGTTAACTTCGGTTTACAGGGGGATATCGGCTTAAATGTCATTGCCGCTATGATTCTCGAAAAAGCGCGCCAAGGAGACGTAATTCTGCTGATTCCCGAATATCTCATGCTCATGGATGAGGACGGTTTTAATCGCGGCGAAGGACTTTGGGGATCCGCACCTTTTAGCGTCGCTATTGGCAAACCGGGGTTAGGTGGGATACCTTTAAAAACCATGATCGAGGATACTTGGTTATTAGGTATTCCGGGGATGCGTCCAGTCACTAAATCGATGGTTGATTTATTCAGCAAAGGCAGAATGACGGGTTATCTTTCCGATCCGATTACTAATACAGGTGATCCGACTATAGTTAAGGAAAGAACAGGGAAATGGTGGCAAATGACTTTTAATACTGCTGCTTCTCCTCACTCAATTAAATTGATTGAAAAACTCAAGAAAGATTTAGAAGCAAAAGGGGCGACTTTAGTGGTTTCTTTGCCCTGGGTTTATGCCAAAAATGAGGGTAAAACCGTTGCTAATATTCGCAAATCCGCCGAAGAATTAAGTCGGGTTGTGCCAACAATTTATGACCCAAAAGACTTGAATATTAAGACCGATTCTACTATTTTTGCTGACACTCACTATCATCTTTTGCCCCCGGCGAGAATTATTCGTTCAGAACAATTAGTTTCGGAACTGAAACCCATCTTAAACACAACTGAGAATAAAAATCCATGAATAAACCTATAACTAAGATTTGCATTCTGGGGGGTGGTTTTGGCGGGTTATACACGGCACTCGATCTGAGTCGATTAACAGCAGTAAAATCGGGTCAATGGCAAATAACTTTAGTCGAACCAAAAAACCATTTTCTCTTTACTCCCCTTCTCTATGAACTAATTACAGGAGAATTGCAACGCTGGGAAATTGCCCCCTCCTACCGTCAATTATTAACAGGAACTAAGGTTAATTTAAAAACTCAAAAAGCCAGTAATATTGACTTAAACAATCATCGAGTATATTTAGAAAATGAGGAGGTTATAGACTACGATTACCTAGTTTTAGCGGTGGGAGTGCGGAATCGTTGGCCGGCTATACCGGGGTTAGCCGATTATGGGCTAACTTTTCGGAGTTTAGAGGATGTGGAAAGATTACAAACGGCAATTCATGACTTAGAAACTCAAGGAAAATCCTCAATTAATTTAGCCATTATTGGCGGCGGTCCCAATGGGGTAGAATTAGCCTGTAAGGTGGCTGATCGTTTAGGAAAAAAAGGCAAAGTTCATCTAGTGGAAAGGAACGAGGAAATACTGCAAAACTTCCCTAAATCGGTGCGTGTTGCTTCCTATCGTTCCCTTTTAGCCAAGAATGTTAGTCTCTATTTAAACACGGGATTAAAGGAAGTTAACGCTAATTCCATAACCGTATTTAAAGATAATAAAAATGAGGTTATCCCCATTGATTTATTATTGTGGACAGCGGGAACTGAGGCACAGGATTGGATCAATAATTTAGATTGTCAGAAAACAGCACAAGGCAAATTATTAACCCGTTCCAGTTTACAATTAATCGACTATCCCGAAGTGTTTGCCCTTGGGGATATAGCCGAAATTTATCCGAGTAAACAGGTAATTCCTGCCACAGCACAAGCAGCCTATCAAGCAGCCAGTGTAGTAGCCAAAAATATCTCGGCAGTGATTAGAAAAAAATCGCTCAAATCCTATTATTATCTGCATTTAGGTGATATGTTAACCCTGGGTAAACAATCAGCCCTTGTCTCCAGTTTTGGTATTAATATTACTGGTAGATTAGCCGATATAATGCGTCGATTTGTCTATATTCTGCGTTTACCCAGCAAACGTCATCAATTGAAAGTGTTTCAACATTGGGCAAAAAAAATTCTTCTCCGACTCCGTTATTCACAAGTGTTATCTAAACAACCGATTGAATCAAAAAATACTCGTTAATTGTAGTTAAAATCCATGAAAACCTTTCTCAAAAATATGGCGGCAGTTTGGCAAGCAATCCCAGAGATTCTCAAAAACCTTAAGTCTCTGAATAGTGCCTCCTCAAAATATCAAGATATACTAACAGAGTTACAAATTGACAATTATCTGCTAGAAAACTTGCATAAAAACCCAAAATATGATAGCCCTAAAAAACTAAACCGCTACGAATTTAAGGTTTTTTCGCAAGCGGGGGAAGATGGCATTACTAGCGAAATTTTTAATCGCATTGGAACCACAAATAAATTCTTTGTGGAATTTGGAGTTGGCAACGGTTTAGAAAATAATAGTACCTATTTGTTAGTGAAAGGATGGCAAGGTTATTGGATTGAAGGCAGTGAGCGATTTTGTAAAAGTATTCGCCAATCTTTTGAAGATTTAATTGCTAAGCAACGATTAACTTTAAAAAATACTTTTATCACTGCCGAAAATATTGAAGACTTGTTTCGAGAGGGCAATGTACCGACAGAATTAGATTTATTATCCATTGATATTGATGGTAATGATTATTGGGTCTGGCAAGCAATTACTAATTATCGTCCCCGGGTGGTAATTCTTGAATATAATGCTATTTATCCCCCCGAATCCAGTTGGGTGATGCAGTATAATCCCAGTCACCAATGGAAATATAATAGTCATATGGGATCAAGTTTGAAAGCTCTAGAAAAACTTGGTCATCAAAAGGGTTATAAATTGGTAGCTTGTAGTTTTTCGGGAGTGAATGCTTTCTTTGTGCGAGAAGATTTACTCGGAGATAATTTCTGTTCCCCTTTTAGTGCTGAAAATCATTACGAACCCGCGCGCTATTTTCTTTGTTCCCAAAAAGCTGGACATCCTCGCGCTTTTGGCAAATTTAAGACTATATGAGTCAGGGAAATTAACCGATAATTAATAACTTGTTGGAGCAGGTTAATTTAAGCAGCAACCAGGGTGAGAGCATCTTAAACGCTATTGACAATTGGCCAATTTTGTGCTCCGTTTGCTGTGCGGGTATTTCAAGTGATACCAGTCAATCAGAATAGTCACGAAATCGACCCATTTGGTCGATTTTTGCTTAACAATTGAGATGGGCAATTTTCCTCAAATATGTCTGAATCGTCCTCTGGGTAAGCAACTCACCTAAAGTTCATTTTGTCAAGGATTGTTAAGATGCGCTTACCCTGTCCTCCTCTAGACCGTCTCCTGTCTCCTAATCTATTTGATTTTTGCAGGAGATATAATAAATCTATCGATTTTGACCCCTAAAAGCTGACAGCGGACGACGGAAATTGATTGCGGCAAAAAGCGCAAAAATGATTACAATCGATACAAAATATCAACGACTAGGATTAAATGGCTACTCATATTGTTACTGGTGTCGCGGGTTTTATCGGTTCTAACTTGGCAGAAAAGCTTTTAGAACAAGGAGATCAGGTGATCGGTATCGATCAATTTAATGATTATTACGACCCCAGTTTAAAGCGCCAAAATGCCCATATTCTAGCAAAATATCCCGAATTTAAGTTAATTGAAGCGGATATACAAGCCCTCGACTGGAGACAACTGTTGCAAGGAGTAGAAGTATTATTCCATCAGGCAGCCCAAGCAGGAGTCAGAGCAAGCTGGGGTGATGGATTTCGTCAATATACCGAAAGGAATATAAATGCTACTCAAATTATTCTTGAGGCCGCTAAGGAAACCCC
>NZ_JASJFG010000824.1:0-11664 GCF_030065375.1 Microcystis sp. M49636_WE2
GGCT
Organism: Microcystis sp. M49636_WE2; assembly: GCF_030065375.1. Taxonomy (NCBI): domain Bacteria; kingdom Bacillati; phylum Cyanobacteriota; class Cyanophyceae; order Chroococcales; family Microcystaceae; genus Microcystis; species Microcystis sp. M49636_WE2. The sequence goes on from NZ_JASJFG010000824.1 coordinate 5, forward strand.
GCCTTGTGATCGGGCAGTTGGGGGTATTAGTGGTAGCCAATAGCCTCTGGTTTACCGAGATGGGTTATTTAAACACTTTCCTGAAACAATTATCTTGGCAACTAGGATTAGGTTGGGGAAGTGCGATTCTTTCTCTACTCTTTATTTTTACTAATTTACGTTTAGCCCAGCGTTTTCGTTGGCAAAAACCCCAGGAAGATAGTTATCCTCTTAGTCCTCAATCTCCTAGTATTAATTTACTCGGTCTTTTGATTATCGCAACGGGAATTGGAGCTTGGATCGGGTCAATGTTATTGTATTACAGTAAACTAGCCCTCAGTCTCTGGACACCAGATTTTAATCTCCCTAACCTTAGTTCTTCCCTAAGTTCTCCTCTGCAAATAGTTTGGATTAGGCAAGTATTAACCGATATTTCCAGTAATCTTTGGCAAGGGGTAATTATCGCTTTTTTAGTCTTGGGATTATTAATTAAAACCGAGTATTTTTTGCAAATAATATCTATAGTATTTACTGTAATGCTATCTTTTATAATTGCTGGGCAGTGGGCGAATTTTTTAAAATATTTTTATGGTGTTCCTTTCAATATTAACGATCCCCAATACGGGAATGATTTAGGTTTTTATATCTTTCAATTACCCCTGTGGCAGTTACTAGAATTATGGCTCAGTGGTGTGGGAATATATACTCTTTTTGCTGTTAGTTTAACCTATCTTTTTTCAGGTGATAGTCTTTCTCAGGGAAAATTTCCAGGGTTTTCCCGTCCGCAACTGCGTCATTTATATGCCCTGTGGAGTGGGTTAATGGGGCTGCTAGTATTACACCATATTATTCAGCGTTACCTGCTACTTTATTCTCCCGAAGGAGTAGTTTATGGTGCGGGTTATATCGATGCTCATGTTGGTCAATTTATTGAAATTATTCTGGGAATTATTGCAGGAATAACCTGTATATGGTTAGGAGAAAAAGCATTATTTGGTAAAAAATACCGTCGCAAATTACACAAAACCGCCAAGAAAAAGTTGGTATTTTTCCCCTACTTAGTTCCTGTATTTCTCTATTTAATTGTTTGGATAAGTGGCATAATTATCAGTGGAGGATTACAAAGAATAATCGTACAACCGAATGAATTAGTGAGAGAAAGACCCTATATCGAAAGAAGTATTCAATCCACAAGAGCGGCTTTTTCCTTAGATAGAATTGATGCCCAAGTTTTCGATCCACAGGCCGAATTAAATGCCGAAGTTTTAGAGAAAAATCATCTGACTATCGATAATATTCGTCTTTGGGACACCAAACCACTGCTAGAAACTAACCGACAATTACAGCAAATTCGCTTATATTATAAATTCCCCGATGCTGATATTGATCGCTATCGAGTGCGAGTGGGAGTGCCTGAAAAAATCGAGGAACGTCAAATATCTGAAAAACAACAGACCATTATTGCCGCTAGAGAATTAGATTATAGTGCGGTTCCCACTACTGCTAATACTTGGGTGAATAAACATCTCGTTTATACCCACGGTTACGGGTTCACTCTTTCCCCGGTTAATTTAGTAGCTGCCGGGGGTTTACCCTACTATTTTGTCAAAGATATCGGCACAAATAAAGACGAAGGGGCCCTACAAACCTCTAGCAAATTAATTGATTATAGTATTCCCATTGGTAAACCCCGCATTTACTACGGGGAATTAACTAATAATTATGTGATGACTCCCACCACTGCAGAAGAATTGGATTTTCCTAGCGGGGATGGAAATGTCTATAATACCTACGATGGCAAGGGAGGAATCCTAGTGGGTACGGGGTGGAGACGTTGGCTATTTGCCCTTTATCTGCGGGATTGGCAAATGTTATTTAGTCAAGATTTTACTCCCGAAACTCGGCTATTAATGCGTCGTGATATCCAAAATCGCGTGCAAACTATCGCACCTTTTTTAAATTATGATCGCAACCCCTATTTAGTAGCGGCAGATGTGGGCGATAGTAGTAGTAAATTACATTGGATTATTGATGCTTATACTATTAGTGATCGCTATCCCTATTCTGACCCAGGAAAAGATAAATTTAACTATATTCGCAATTCGGTCAAAGTGGTAGTGGATGCCTATCATGGAACGGTGAATTTCTATGTTGCCGATGAAAATGATCCAATTATTCAGACGTGGAGTAAAATCTTTCCCCATCTCTTTAAATCTTTAGCAGAAATGCCGAAAACTCTCCGCAGTCATATCCGTTACCCCGAAGATTTATTTAGTACCCAAGCGGAAAGATTATTAACCTATCACATGACCGATCCACAAGTATTTTATAATCGGGAGGATCAATGGGAAATTCCCCTAGAAATTTACGGCACGGAACCCCAGGCTGTATCACCCTATTATTTAATCATGAAACTGCCCGATTCCGACAAAGAAGAATTTATTCTCCTCCATCCCTATACTCCCTCTAGTCGGCAAAATTTAATCGCTTGGTTGGCAGCGCGTTCAGACGATAGAGAGTATGGTAAGTTATTACTCTATCAATTTCCTAAACAAAGGTTAGTGTACGGACCGAATCAAATTGAGGCTTTAATTAACCAAGATCCAGATATTTCTCAACAGATTTCCCTTTGGAATCGGGACGGTTCTAAAGTTTTGCAAGGACACCTATTAATTATTCCCATTGAACAATCGCTGCTTTATGTAGAACCTTTGTATCTAGTGGCAGACCAAAATAGTGTCCCTACAATCGCTAGAGTAACAGTTGCTTATCAAAATAAAATTGTCATGGAACCAACCTTGAAGGAAGCTTTAGAAAAGCTATTCCAAGGTGATCAGAGCTAAGTAGCTGGTTATAATTAAATTAAAAATGGATTTTAGGTTCGATCCCCCCTGCCTCCCTTGATAAGGTAGGGTTGATTCATGAATCAACCCTACCCTTGATAAGGGGGGTGTCTGATAATTTTTAAAGCCTACCTACTTAAATTGTCGCTAATTGGCCACAAATTAGCAAGAAAGCTGATGCTGATTCCAGAACAATCCTCAATATCCCCAAATTCGCCCAGAAAATTGCCTGCTCTGGTTAATCAGCCAATTTTCAAATCCACTATCATCAAAGGATTGAGTTATTCTTTTAATTAGAAAAGTGGGCAATTAATTCTGTGCGAGATGAATTAATTATTAAAGGGGTAAACTCCTCCACCGGTAATAATAAAATGCGATCAATAATTACGGATAAATCTGGGTCTAAACTACCAAAACGAGCTTTCAATAAATTTTCTATCACCAGACGTTCTCCTTGTTGAAGACCCTGTTGAAGACCCTGTTGAAGACCCTGTTGAAGACCCTGTTGAAGACCCTGTTGAAGACCTTGTTGAAGACCTTGTTGAAGACCCTGTTGAAGACCCTGTTGAAGACCCTGTTGAAGACCCTGTTGAAGACCCTGTTGAAGACCCTGTTGACGGCCAGCATCCAGTTCTTCCTGAAGACGGGAAGTGTATAAAGGTGATAATCTCATAATTAACTCTCTGTCCTCCTGTTCAAGCTCTTGATCGTTAGTTAAAGAGGTTCTCAAGTTTAATAATAATTCTAGAGCATTTACCCGAAAAGGATGATCCTCTGGTAACGATTCTAGCTCATCGATCGCCCTTGCTTGTACTTTTCCCCGGCCTAAAATTCTTAACCAGAGAGTTGCTTCTGTTGGGGGTAATTGATGGATAACGGTGATTGCCGTGCGTAAAGAGGGAGCTAAAAAATAGATACCCTCCCCCCAATTCTCCTCATCTAATTTAGCTCCGAATCCTCCTAACAGTTGCGCGGAAGCGGTGGGAGTCAAAATCCAGAGACGGGGTATTTCTGCATCGTTAACATTCGTTTTCTGACGATTTGCTTGACGATTAATTTCCCCTTCCACTTGCAACAATTTTAACAGACAAGTCCTAATTTCTGTAGCGGTGACAGGATTGCGAAAGGGTTCAAATAAACAGGGATTAATCGCCATTTTTCCCAGTAATCCCAGCAGCTCTCTAGGATTATTATCGAGAATATTCGGTGAAAACCAGACATCGATTTCTCGTACTTCTCCGCGTACAACCCGTGCCGATTTTACCTCTCCCAGAGAAGATAATAATTCTTCGAGATAATCTTTAGCAAACTGGTCATGAATAAATCTAGTCATAGGTTTATCTAAGATGATTTAATAACTTATCTCGTAATTGCTTAATCCGATCACGATATTTAGCTGCTGACTCGAATTCTAGATTTTTAGCCGCTTCTTTCATTTGCGCTTCTAGTTGTTGAATTAACTCGGGAATTTGTTCTAAAGAAAGCTCTTCTATATTCTCACAAACCTGCTCTAATTGTTGAGAATTTAGGCGACGGGAAATATCCAGAAAAGCCAAAATTGAATTACTCGACCTTTTAACAATCGATTGCGGAATAATCCCATGTTTTTGGTTATATTCCTCTTGAATAGCTCGCCGTCTCTTGGTTTCTTCGATCGCATTAATCATACTATCAGTGAGATTATCTCCGTAAAGAATTGCCTGACCGCGAATATGACGAGCAGCCCGGCCGATAGTTTGAATTAAAGAGCGGGTAGCCCTTAAAAATCCTTCCTTATCTGCGTCTAAAATCGCCACTAAAGACACTTCCGGCAGGTCTAACCCCTCGCGAAGCAAATTCACCCCGATCAGCACGTCAAAGACCCCTTCTCGCAGGTCTTGGATAATTTCAATCCGTTGAATTGATTGAATTTCCGAATGTAGATATCTAACTTTAATTCCCCTTTCTTGTAAGTATTCGGTTAAATCTTCCGCCATGCGTTTAGTTAAAGTGGTAATCAAAACCCGTTCATTTAACTGCACTCGCTCCTTAATTTCCCCTAATAAATCATCCACTTGTCCCTCGGTTGGTCGCACAAAAATCTCCGGGTCTAAAACTCCCGTCGGTCGGATAATTTGTTCAACAATGCGATTTTCTGACTGTTCTAATTCCCAATCTCCCGGAGTGGCCGAAACCAAAATACATTGATTAACTTTCTGCCAAAATTCTTCCGACTTCAAAGGACGATTATCCGCAGCACTGGGTAAACGAAACCCGTGATCGATCAAAACTTTTTTTCGTGATTGATCGCCATTATACATCCCGCGAATTTGCGGCACACTAACATGAGATTCATCCACAACTAATAACCAATCTTGTGGAAAATAATCCACCAAACATTCCGGCGGTTCCCCCGCTAATCTACCCGCTAAATGCCGCGAATAATTTTCCACGCCATTACAATAACCCACTTCCTGCAACATTTCTAAATCATAACGAGTCCGCTGATCCAAACGTTGCGCTTCCAGTAATTTGCCCGCTTTTTCTAACTCCAATAAACGGTTATCTAACTCGGTTTTAATATCCCGACAGGCTACCTCTAAACGCTCCTCCGGGGTAACAAAGTGACGGGCCGGATAAATACTAATTCGCTCTAATTTTTGCAAAACTTCCCCCGTCAGGGGATCGAGATAACGAATACTTTCAATCTCATCGCCAAAAAAATCAATTTTAATCACCCGATCCTCGTAAGCGGGAACAATTTCCAAAATATCGCCCTTCAGACGAAAACGACCGCGAGTTAACTCTAAATCATTGCGATTGTACTGCACTGACACCAAGGCCCGTAATAATTGCCTTTGGTCGAACTCTTGACCAACTGTCAGGGAAATCGCCGCTTTCAGGTATTCCGCCGGCATTCCCAAACCATAAATACAACTAATGGAAGCGACGACGATCACATCCCTGCGTTCAAACAGCGATCGCGTGGCCGAATGGCGCAGCATATCGATCTCATCATTAATCGAAGAACTCTTTTCGATGTAGGTATCGCTGACGGGAATGTAAGCCTCTGGTTGATAGTAGTCGTAATAGCTGATAAAGTATTCCACGGCGTTATTGGGGAAAAATTGCCGCAATTCGTTGCATAATTGGGCCGCCAGGGTCTTATTATGGGCCAGGACGAGGGTAGGCCTGCCGATTTTCTCGATCACAGCGGCAATGGTGAAGGTTTTGCCGGTGCCGGTTGCCCCCAAGAGGGTTTGGAAACGCTGCCGGTTTTGCAGGGAATCTACTAATTTATCGATCGCTGCCGGTTGATCCCCAGTGGGTTGAAAGGGTGCTTGTAGTTGAAAAGCGGTCATTAGCGGCTGGGTGTAGAGAACAGGCAAAATAAATTATCAATCAAATTACCAACACTTATAGGGTTTTGGGAAAGAAAGATGTATCTTAATATTAGAGAGGATTTTAAAAAAAGATTAAAAGTCTTCGAGAATACCCTAAACTTAAATCTTATCGTTTCCCCGAAGCTATTAACGGAAAGGAGTATCAGGTTATGACGGTGGAAAATCTAGAAACGAACGGGACTCAAACCCCAGCAACCACAGAAGAAAAGACCAGCAGCCCACGCGGTAAAGCTACTACGGCTAAAACCGCCAAAGATAAAGAAGTGGTCGCCCTTTCGGTGAAAAACAACGCTGAATCGGCTTCCAAAGCCTTAAAATTCTATCAACCTGAACATCGCTTACCCGAAAATCGTCCTGTTGGTACTAGCCATCTTCACTTCACGGAAGATGAAATGTTACCAGGGGGCCGTCCCGTGGAAGTTAGCCATCTGAAAGTGGTTAGTACCTATTCTTCCGTCGGTGGATTGCGTCCTGTCGGCTCTAGTGGTATGGAAGTTAGCAGCACTCTGGCGATCTCTGGCAATCGTCCGATCGCTCTCAGTCATCTGCACATTAGCGAAACTTATACAGTCATGGGTAATCGTCCCGTTGCTTCCAATGAAATCGATGATCCCGAAACTTTAATGGGATTTTTGGATTAATTGTTTTGTTGATCAAGATAGATGTTTTCCCTGTCCCGGACGGGGAATTTATTTTTTCTAGCCCACCGTTTTTAATCCCGATGCTGTTTAAGCAAAAATTTTTCTTAATTGTCTCGTTTCTAATAGTAGTTTTTTGTGGTTTCGGATTATTAAATCTTACCTACGATGCTTCAGTTTTAGCACCAGAGGAATATTATCAGATTCGATCGCTTCATAGTCGCGATGGTATCGGTAAATTTTATCTAGGACGGGAAATCGCTAAAGTCATGGGACACCAAGAAATGTTATGGTTAGAACGTCCTAGTCGCCGTTTCACAGAAAAACCCGATGATCTGATCACCGCACTACATCTAAAACCCACAGATCTAGTGGCAGATATCGGAGCGGGGACAGGTTATTTTAGTTTTCCTCTGGCGAATTTAGTAGAACAAGTTTTTGCCGTCGATGTGCAACCGGAAATGTTAGGGGCAATTGATTTTTTAGCCGAGGAAAATCAAGTTAAGAATGTCACCACAATTCTCGCCACAGAAACCGATCCCAAATTGCCTATAAATGCGATCGATTTAGCTTTAATGGTGGATGCTTATCACGAGTTTTCCTGTCCCCGCGAGATGATGGAAAATCTGGTCAAATCTTTAAAACCCGCTGGTAGGGTGGTATTAGTAGAATACCGTCGTGAAAACCCTCTGATTGCCATCAAGGCCCTTCATAAAATGACCCGCAGACAGGTAGAAAAAGAAATGGCCGCTGTCGGTTTAGTGCCAGCAGAAATTATCGAGACTTTGCCCCAACAACATTTAATGATTTTCCAGAAAACAAGTTCAAATTAGCAAGCCCTAAGTAGGTAGGCATTAAAAACTATCAGATGCCCCCCTTATTAAGGGGGGACTAAGGGGGGATCGGCAACCCCCTTATTAAGGGGGGACTAAGGGGGGATCGGCACCCCCCTTATTAAGGGGGGACTAAGGGGGGATCGGCAACCCCCTTATTAAGGGGGGACTAAGGGGGGATCGGCAACCCCCTTATTAAGGGGGGACTAAGGGGGGATCGGCACCCCCCTTATCAAGGGGGGCAGGGGGGATCGAACCTAAAATCCATTTTTAATTTAATTATAACCAGCTACTTAACCTCAGCTAATCCGCGGGACTTTCTTTCTGGATTAATACCTCACCAGCGATTAAACGTTGGGCTGCTGACAGTAAAACATCCTCAATCCAGGGCTTGACAAAATAACCTTTTGCTCCTTTAGCAGCGACGAGATGCTGCATTTTTTTCGTCCCGCGCGAGGTAATCATCGCCACTGGTATCCCCTGAAGTTGTTCATCCTCTTGCAGACGAGAGAGCAATTCTAACCCATTCAGGCGAGGCATTTGGATATCGCAGAGAATCAGATCACAAGCTAATCCGGCCTGTAATTTTTCCCATGCTTCTAAACCGTCCTGGGCCTGTTCAATGCGATAACCAGCTTTAACCAAAGAAATCATTAACATTTCCCGCACTATTAACGAATCATCAACAATCAAGACGAGAGGACTCGATTGTGCCAACAAATGAGCGGGATTACTATCAATAATCGTTGTATCGGAGGATGAAAGCTGATTAGGAGTCGCTTTAATACTATTAGCTAGTAATACTTCTCCTGCAATCATTCTTTCAGCTGCCCAGAGTAAATCTCTTTCCGTGTAGGGCTTGGTAAAATAACCACTAGCCCCTAATTTCGCCGCCACCTGACGATGACGTTCAGATCCGCGGGAAGTCAACAAAGCCACGGGAATCGCCGCTAATCGGGGGTCTTTTTGCAAATTAGACAGTAATTCCAGGCCATTCATGCGGGGCATCTCGATATCGCAGAAAACGATATCACAGGGCAAACCGCCGCGTAATTTTTCCCAAGCTTCTTGACCATCCCGGGCCTGTTCCACACGATAACCAGCTTTAATAAAGCTTAAAGAGAGCAATTCCCGAACCGTAATCGAATCATCGACAATCAGAACCATAGCCTCGGATTTTTGGCTAGTTTCCACCTCTACAGGGGAGGCAGATTGGCGCCAAAGACCACCGTTATCGATACGCAGACGACCCCTGGCGATGTCGATTAACTCTAACACATCGCCGACGGGCATCACCGTACCATCCCCTAAAACCGTCGCCCCAGCAATCCCAGCCGTTTTCGGAATCGGTCCTTCGATCTGTTTGATGACGATTTCCAGTTCACCAATCACTTTATCCACCTGTACCGCGAGGAGATGATTACCACCGCGCAGGATCACGATCGAAAAAGAGTCTTCCTCCGGCTTGCCAGTGTAAAAACTACCGCGACTAAGTTGTCGATTGTAGGAAAGCAACTCGCTCAGGGGTTGGAAAGGTAGTAAAGTATTTTGCCAGAAAACGCAGGGCCGTCCCTCTCCATCTATTTGGATATCGCTGGCCCGAAAATCCTTCATATCTTCCACTCCGTCCATGGAGAAACCGATGCGCGCATGATTACTAACACAACAGAGGGCCTTACAGATACTCAGGGTTAGCGGTAAACGGATCGTAAAAGTGCTTCCTTTGCCCAGTACCGAGTCAATAGTAACAGTCCCGCGCACATCGATTAAACTGGTCCGCACCACATCTAAACCCACCCCACGACCAGAAAAATCATCGGCCTGATCTTTGGTAGTAAAACCGGGATGAAAAAGAATTTCATAGACTTCTTGGGGACTGAGGTTTTGAGCTTCCCTCTCGCTGATCAGACCTTTCTCGATCGCCTTAAGTTTAACCCGATTAGTATCAATACCAGCCCCATCATCACTAACGGTGATCACGGTTTGATTTCCCTGTAGGAATGCCCGGACAGAGATCTTACCGAGGGCGGGTTTGCCTTTGGCCATGCGTTCTTGGGGTGATTCAATGCCGTGGGTGATCGCATTGTTGACCAGATGGATCATGGGACTATTGAGATGTTCAAGGATCATCTGATCGATGAGAACACCCCCCCCTTCCACTTTTAATTTGGCTTGTTTGTGCAGTTTCAGGGAAATATCGTGAATTGCCCGGGGTAGATGATCGGCAGTTTGACTAAAGGGAACCATGCGCGATTTGGTCATCCCTTCTTGTAGTTGGGTGGTAGCCTGTCGCAGACTGCGCGTCACCTGATCGGTTTCATCGACGACAAATTGAATATCAGAGGCCGATTCTCGCACTCGCACGATCAATTCGATCATCTCTTGGGATAATAAGTGGAAATCGGTAAAACGGTCGATCTCTAGGGCATCTAGTTGCCCGGTCATAGCCGAATTGCCCTGATTTTCTCCCTTAACTCTACCGTAACCGATGGCACCGCCAGAATTGCCACTAGACAGTAAAGCCCCTTCTAGGAGGGTTCTTTCATAGAGATACTGCATCCGACTGCCCACATCGCTCAGATGTTGGACGCAGGTTAGCAAATTGTCTAAAAAGAGACGCAGCCGATCCTGTTCCTCTTCCAGACGATTGCGTTTAACCACCAGTTCCCCGATCAGATTGCTGAGGTTGTCCAATTGTTTGATCGGCACCCGCGTCGTCTGTTCAAAAGCTTTACCGACAAGGGGACGCAGGTTATTTAACCCGACCGGTGGACTGAAACTGGCCGCCGGATTTGCTGCCATCACCTGATTGGTTTCTTCGAGGAGTTTTTCTAAATCTTTGAATTCATCCTCTGGGGAGCTTTCTGGGGCAATTTCCAGTGATTCTAACCGTTGGAGAGGTTCTGTCGCGGCCACTGGAGCCGCTGCTGTGGATTCCCAGAGGAAGACCTCTAGGGATTCCAAGATGTCTGGCAGTGGCGATTGCGCCGGTGGAGTGGGTTTTTCCAGAAAAGCTTCTAAGTCTTCGAGGCTGTCGTAAAAATTCGGGTTGCTGATGGTTATAATTGCTTCTGAGTCCCGAACCGCTGCATTTTCTAGCAGCAGCGATTCCAGATCATCCCAATCTTCGGCTTCTGACTTGGCAGCAGTCCCACGGGTAGAATAAAGATCATTAGTGGCGGCTTCTTCCCAATTGATGCTATCGCCAAAAAGTTCCTCTAATTCCTGTTCTAAGGGCAAGAAAGACAGGGTTTGGTCAAGAGAAGCCCCATACCTCGCCGCAGGAGGGGAAATCTGCTCAAATAAAAAGCTGAGTTCGTCTAGGGTCTCGTCACCGTCGGTGTCTTTGTCTTCTAAACTCTCTAACAACTGTTCGAGCTCTTCGTTAAAGAAATGCTCCGAGTCCGGTTTCATCATGATTTGCTTCCTGCCAAGTCTTCCTTTTTGGTCAACCAATGCGCTCTCTCTAGCTTCAGATTACCCAGAATTTTACCTGATAAATCCATTCACTAGGAATTTTTTTATGGCTAATCAAACTCTTGGACTCGATCGACAATTTTATTCCTATTATCAATCTATCTGTCTGCGAGAACCCCCGATTTTAGCTCAGTTACGTCAAGAAACTGCCTCTCAACCCCTAGCAGTCATGCAGATTGCCCCCGAACAAGGTCAGTTCATGGCTTTTTTAGTACAGGTGATCGGGGCGAAAAAAACCCTAGAAATAGGGGTTTTTACCGGTTATAGTGCGCTAGTGGTGGCCTTAGCTTTACCCCCCCAAGGCCAGCTGATCGCCTGTGATCTAAGCGAAGAATATACCAGTATAGCCCGCCGTTATTGGCAGCGGGCCGGTGTCGCCGATAAAATCGATTTAAGAATTGCCCCGGCCCTGGAGACTTTAGATCAATTAATCGCCGGGGGAGAAAGTAATAGTTTTGATTTTGTCTTTATCGATGCCGATAAAAGTAATTATGATCCCTACTACGA